>JAQULX010000024.1 GCA_028718465.1 Dehalococcoidales bacterium
GCATTCATCATGCTCTGAAATCAGAAGATGAAGCCCGGTTATTACAATAGGTGGTTGTCTCATCTCTTGACCGTCTGGCCGGAGAGCTGTGTTCGGAGACTGGAGCCAGTGCAGAGGAGATTGTAGATGCGGTTATAGTAGGCAACACGGCTATTCATCACCTGACGCTCGGGCTGCCGGTGCAGCCGCTGGCTTATCCTCCCTTCAGCGCGGCAGTACAGGACGCTCTGGATATCAAGGCCAGGGATATAGGCCTGCACCTGTCGCCGGGGGCTTATGTTCATGTCATGCCGAATATTGCCGGATTCGTGGGGGCCGACCATATCTCCATGCTGGCAGCGGTGGATGCTCTTGCGTTTGATGAGCTTACTCTCGCGATTGATGTCGGGACTAACACAGAAGTCTCTCTGATCGACAAAGACGCTATATACAGCGTTTCCTGCGCTTCCGGCCCGGCTTTCGAAGGCGGGCATATCGCATGCGGTATGCGGGCTGCCAGCGGAGCAATAGAGCGTTTAAGGTTCGAAGGCTCTGATGTCCAGTACCAGACGATCAACGGTGAGACGCCGGTAGGAATTTGCGGTTCCGGGATTATAGATGTTGTAGCGCAATTGTACGACTCCGGAATCCTGGATGAAAGCGGCAGAATGCTGACTGACCGTCCGGGAGTGCGGATTAATAAGGAACAGCGAGAGTTTGTGATTTATGCCGGACAGGAAGATAACCCGGCGGTAGTGGTCACGCAAAAGGATGTCAGGGAGGTACAGCTTGGCAAATCGGCTATCCGGGCCGGCATACAGGTACTGCTTGAAACGGCGGGATGCCTGGAGGAGGATATCCGGCAGGTATTGATTGCCGGCGCTTTCGGCACCTACATCGATGTCGGCAATGCGGTTATCCTGGGTATGCTGCCGGCGATTCCTTTAGAACGGTTCCGCCAGATCGGCAATGCCGCCGGGCTGGGGGCCAGGCAATCTTTGCTCTCGCTTAAAAAGCGGGAGATGGAACAGGCTATCGCCCGGCGTGTCCATTATATCGAGCTGGCGGGGACTCCCTCTTTCAACAAGACTTTTATCCAGGCGCAGTACCTCGGCAAATACCGGCTTAAAAGCGGGCGAAGGGAAAAGATCGATTAGGAAAAGCCCACCGCTTCTTTTCTTGTTTCGTTTAATCGATCTCACTTATAATGGATCAAGAGGGTGAAATATGTTCGAATCATTATCGGAAAAATTAGGCAAGATATTCAGTCGGCTGGGAAACAAGGGCAAGATCACCGAGAAAGATGTCGATGAGGCAATGCGAGAGGTGCGTTTAGCCCTCCTTGAAGCTGACGTCAACTTTAAGGTAGTCAAGGAATTTGTCGCCAGAGTGCGAGAGCGGGCTGTAGGGTCGGCGGTGTTGGAAAGCCTGACTCCCGGTCAACAGATTGTCAAGATCGTCAACGAGGAATTGACCGAGATACTGGGTGGAGGCCAGAGCAAGTTGAACCCGGCAGGCCATCCTCCTTCTGTTATTATGCTGGTAGGACTACAGGGCTCCGGTAAAACCACCACGGCTGCCAAGCTCGCCCTGAACCTGAAGCATTCCGGGCAAACCGCGATCATGGTAGCTGCCGATACCCGGCGTCCGGCAGCTATTCAGCAGCTAATCACTCTGGGAAAACAACTGGACATACCTGTTTACAGCGAGGACCCGTCGGTCCCGGTGAAAGATATCTGCGCTCATGCAGTCGGCAGAGCAAAGCAACTGGCCATAAACTGGGTTATCCTGGATACAGCAGGCCGTCTCCATATCGACGATGAACTGATGGGGGAGTTAACCCTGATCAAGGAAGAGACCAGGCCAAACGAAATCCTGCTGGTAGTGGATTCAATGACAGGTCAGGATGCGGTGCGAGTCGCCGAGGATTTTAATGCCAGGGTCGGTTTAACAGGTCTGATCCTGACCAAGCTGGATGGCGATGCCCGGGGTGGCGCCGCGCTTTCCATCCGCTGGGTTGCCCACGTGCCGATTAAATATATCGGCATCGGAGAAAAAGCGGACCAGTTTGAACCTTTCTATCCCGACCGTCTGGCTTCCCGTATCCTGGGAATGGGCGATATGCTGACCTTCATCGAAAAGGCTGAGAAGGCTTTTGATCAGAAGAAAGCCGAAGAGCTTCAGAAAAAGATGGAGAAGGCTACTTATGACCTGGAGGACTTTCTGGGTAACCTGAAAGAGATCAGAAAGATGGGGTCGCTGGCCCAGCTTGCTTCCATGGTCCCCGGGCTGTCCAAAATGACCAATAAAATCTCTGAGGATGCCCAGGAGAAGCAGCTAAAGAAAGTGGAAGCCATAATACTCTCGATGACTCCTCTGGAAAGGCATAATCCGAACCTCATTGATGGAAGCCGCCGGCGCAGAATTGCCGCCGGGAGCGGTACACAAACACAGGACATCAACCAGCTTCTTAACCAGTTCCGGCAGATGCAAAAAATGATGAAAATGGGCATGCGCGGCAAGCTCAACCGCAACATGCTCAACATGTTTAGATAACAGCGCCGGGCTGGATGTGTTTACCATGAAAGCCATTTCACCGCCGGGTGTGACTTTGGGTGAGGTCTTCCAGCATTCCATGCCATTCCTGTTGATGGGTGTCGGAAAGATGGTACCGATCATGATATTCCCGGCTATTGCGCTCTGGCTGCCCAGTATGATGATGAGGTAGCAGCCGGGTGAACAGTTGGTTTCGGTAATTTAAGAATAACCTGCCCCCTATTGAACGGGGGCAGGCTGTTAATACCGGTCTTCCGGCAGGTTCAAAATACCTGGTCGCACTTGATATCGATATTGACAAAGCTGAATGCGGATGTTATAATCCAGAAGTTAAGTAATTCTCTTCGGGAATACCTGTCCTTTTAAATCATCCTAAAATATTTTATCTGTTCCTTCCCTTTCCAGGTGTCCTTTGATGAGGGGTGAAGAAGCGGGAGACTGTTTCCTTCAACGTCATACAAAATGCTGTATAAATAATAACCTGGGATAAAGCTATAAAAATCAGGAGGGAAAGATGGACTTGAACCTAGAAGGCAAAGTGGCGCTGGTGACCGGAGGGGGCAGCCAGAAGGGCTTCGGCAAGGGGATATGTCTGGCTCTGGCAAAAAACGGATGTGACGTGGTTGTCGCTGATGTCGATCAGACAGGGGCCGAGAAAACTGCCGCCGAAATCGCGGCTTTAGGCCGGAAGTCTCTGGCGATTAAAGTCGATGTAACCAATGTGCCGGAAGTAAAGGCTATGGTAGAAGAGGTTTTAAGAAAACTCGGCCAGATAGATATCCTGGTGAATAACGCCGGACGGACTACGGCTCCACTGCCGTTCGTAGAGACCCCGGAAGAAAACTGGGAGATAGTTTTCAATCTGAATGTATTCGGTGTATTTAATTGCTCCAAGGCGGTCTTACTCCATATGCTGCAAAGAAAATATGGCAAGATTATCAATATTGCTTCCGGTGCCGGTTTCAGCGGTTCTCCCAGATTCATACACTACGGTGCTTCCAAGGCAGCAGTGATGGCTTTCACCAGGGGTTTAGCCAAAGAGACCGTTGCTTCAGGAATTAATGTGAATGCTGTGGCCCCCGGTCTGGGAGATACCAACTTTCTGTCTACCGGCGGCTTCCCGGATACTGAATTCGGTAAAGCTATCACAACGGTTCCCACCGGGAAATCTACCACGCCGGAAGAGGTCGGCAATCTGGTCTCTTACCTGGCCTCGGACATGGCCAGAAATGTTGTGGGACAGACTTATCTTATCGACGGCGGACATTATATGCACTAACCGGGATATGCGGCAAAAGACGTTGGAATCGTTCCGGGGATTAGAAGCAAGATCGATCTTGATCGGAAAGGGGATCGGAACATTGCCTGTACGCGAGCTGTGGTCATTATTTGACCGGACCAGGTTTGCGATTGCGCGTTTGCGGGAGCTGGAGTTAAGCCAATTCGGTCTTACTATAGAGCAGGCTTCAGTTATCTATGTTTTGACCAGCCGCGGCGGCCCTATGACAGCCAAGGAACTGGAAGACATAACCATGCGCCAGCACCATTCGGTATCCATGCTTGTCAACGGTATGGTCAGAATGGGACTGGTGAGCAAGGAAAAAAATCCTCGTGAAAAAAGGAACCGGATCTCCATCACTGATGTGGGCAGAGGGTTGTCTTTAAGCATGACCAACACTGCTATTGAAGAAGCATTTGCGGCACTGAATGAAAAGGAAAGGCAACAGCTTACCGGATTTTTAGACCGTTTGTTAGTTAAAGCACGGAGCTGCCTGGGCTTTGATGCGGCGAGCATTAGAATAGGCCGGGAAGTCATATCTGAAGACCTATCTTTGCCGGTCAGGGAACTCTGGTCGCTGCTTGACAGGACCAGGTTTGCCATCTCCCGGGTGAGGGAGCTGGAGTTGTTACAGTTCGGTCTAACTGTCGAGCAGTCATCAATACTACATCTGCTCAGTTATCCCGGCAGAGTGACGACTGCCAGAATGATCGAGGACCAGACCATGCGCCGCCAGCACTCGGTATCAGCTTTGATAAAGGGTATGACTAAAATGGGCCTGGTCAACAAAGTGAAAAATCCCGGCGAACGGCAATACAGGATCATTCTTACACCTTCCGGGCAAAGTTTGTTTGAAAAGGTAACGGTGGAATCACTGGAGGCTATTTTAACCTCTTTGTCAGAAAAAGAAAGGGACCAGATGGGAATACTTTTAAATTCGTTGCTGGAGAGGTCACGGTACCTGTTGGGAATACCTTTTAAGCCCCCCCTCTGGCAGTATTTAGCGAAGTCGCATCCCGAAATCGGGTCGATATTAAATTGAACAGAGAAAGCTGTCATATAGCTCAACGCAGCAACCATTTACCATGCTCCGGTTGGAGTAGTCAATAAATCAGGAGGATAATATGGCAGGTATACTGGAAGGCATTAAAGTGCTCGACTTTACTCAAGTCTATTCCGGACCATTCTGCACTTTATTGTTAAAAGACCTGGGGGCCGACGTGATTAAAGTGGAAAGGCCCGGATCAGGCGACCTGAGCCGCAATGATATCCCGCACACCGAAGCCGGAGAAGGCGGAGCTTATATCATATTAAACCGGGGTAAGAAAAGCATCACCATCGATTTAAAAACAGATAAAGGCCGGGAGATTTGCCAGAAACTGGCTATGAAGGTGGATGTGCTGGTAGAAAATTTTAGCCCCGGCATCATGGATAAGCTGGGTCTCAGCAGTCAGGAACTCTGCAAGCTCAATCCCAGCCTAATCTATGCTTCAATATCGGCATACGGGCAAACAGGCCCCCGGCGGGACTATCCGGGATTCGACCCGGTAGCCCAGGCGATGGGAGGGATGACCGCTGTAACCGGTTTTCCGGATAAACCAACCCGGGCCGGGGTATCGATAGCCGATTTCTCTTCCGGCTTTTTCACTGCCCTCTCCGTCATAGGTGCTCTGTTTCACCGGTTGAGGACCGGTGAAGGCCAGACTATCGACATCTCTATGCAGGACTGTATCTGGCAGCTAACCTCGATCGAATATGCGCCTTATTACTTCTTGAACGGACAGACTCCTCCGCGTCTGGGCAACGGCCATTCTGCTATGATCCCGTGCAACCTTTATCCGACCCTGGACGGCCAAGTCATAATTTCAGCCGGAATGCTGGCTCAGGTCAGAAGGCTCTACACGGTTTTGGGCCGCGAAGACCTGTTTGACACCCCTCTGGGCGCCAATCAAAACCAGCGTTATCAACACCGGGATGAAATAGATGCTATAATAAGCGAGTGGACGAAGACCAGGAAGACCGATGACATATTAAAGCTGCTCAAAGATGCCGATGTGCCTTGCACCAGGTTGCCTGATTTCCCTGAGGTATGTAACGATCCGCAGCTGTTAAACCGGAGTATGATCATTGAAGTTGAACAGGCGCTTTCGGGGAAAGTGAAGGTACCGGGTTCTTTATTCAAGTTGTCCAAAACCCCGGGAAAGGTAGACTACCCTGCTCCTCTCCTCGGTGAAAATAACCAGGAAATCCTCTCAGAATTTCTGGGATACACTGATGAACAGATTGTGCAGCTATCCAACGATGGTGTTCTATAATCAGGGCTTATAAATATGCGGTCTTCGTTGGTAATTGAGATATAACATGTGAAGAAGTTCTAATCAAGGAGGAGGAATTATGGCAAACAGAAGAGCAGTAATTGTAGGAGGAGGAACAAGTCCATTCGGGGTAAGAGCAGCCACCATTTTTGATATGCTGCAGGAAGCGGCTGTCGCGATGTCTCAGGACATTCCGGGATTAAAGCCAAAGGATGTTGATGGCCTGATATTTGCATCTACTACAGCAGGCAGAAACTCCAATGCTTTAAATACGGCACCAATCGTAGCCCATAAATTAGGCCTTAAACCCAGTTCAATTTGCGTCAGGGTTGATACCCTCTGTTCGGGATCTAATACCGCAATTATTTTGGCTACCGGTCTCATAGAGAGTGGGATATCCGATGTTATCCTGGTCTGTGGGACTGAGAAGCTGAATATGCCCCAAAGATGGGAAAGTGTTTATATGAATCTTACCACCAACGATCATGATTGGGATTCAGCCATGGGGCTGGCAGTACCGCCGCCTTTCTTTGCGATGATTGCCCAGCATCACACGAAAAAATACGGGACTACCAAAGAGCAGATGGGAGCTGTGTCTACCACCAACTACGCTTATGCATTCAACAACCCCAAAGCACAGTTCGGCGGAAGAAATCTTACCCTGGATGATTACAAGAACGCTCGTTTAATCTGCGAGCCTTTCGGTCTGAATGACTGTTGTCCGGTCACCGATGGTGCTTCGGCAGTGATCATTGCTTCAGAAGAAAGAGCCAGAGAAATGACCAACAGGCCTCTGGTTTATATTCGTGGAACCGGACAGGTTGCCGCTCACGGCGTGACATCCGGTTGGCCGGCGGATACCCTGGCGGATTGGCCTCATCTGAAGAAAGCCGGAGATATAGCTTACAAAGCCGCTCAGATAACTCCTCAAGATATCGATGTGGCCCAGACCCATGACTGCTTCACCATCTCAGAGATCATTGAGGTCGAAGAGCTGGGTTTCTGCAAGAAGGGTGAAGGTGGCGATTTTGTAGCTTCAGGCCAGATCAAAGTCGATGGCCAGACTCCCACCAATACAGATGGCGGTCTCCTGGGTATAGGCCATCCTTATGGAGCTACCGGCGCTCGTCAGGCAATCGAAATCTGCAAACAGCTTCAAGGTCGTGCCCTCAACCAGGTAAAAGACGCCAGGTTCGGCTTAACCCATAACTTAAGTGGCGTTTGTGCCCAGCACACCGTCGTTGTTTACGGCACCGAGCCTGTGAAGTAAGTATAAAGTGTAAAGAGCAAAGTGCAAAGAGCAAAGTCAAATAAATGAGCAATAGACTTGATAGTTAAGCAGATATTATGATACAAGCAAAATCAGATGTGAGGGATAGAAGTTATGCCTTCTCGTTGGAGATAATCAAGCTAGCGAGAGAGTTGCCAACTGATTATGTATCAAGAATAATTATGGGACAATTATTAAGGAGTGCCACCAGTATTGGAGCAAATATCATGGAGGCTCAAGCAGGAAGCTCAAAAAAGACTTTACAAACTACCTTAACATAGCCTTGAAATCAGCCAATGAAACTAAATATTGGTTGAATTTGCTAAAAGATAGCGGTATCGCGCAGAGGGAATTAGTGGATAAACTGCTCGAAGATGATAAACAAATTGCTAATATCCTAGGATCCAGCATAATAACGCTAAAAAACAAGAAAATAAAGTAGATACCAGTTTATAATAAGGAGATTAATATAATGGCAGAATTAAAATCATGTCAAATGGTGGGTTATCCCCATCTGGATGGTAAATATAGTCAAGTCCTGGATATGTGGCCGCTGGAAGCCCCGGAATTGAACCGGATTTACCCTTTTTACGATAATTTGAAACAGGGCCGCTGGACGACTACTAAATGCAAGAAATGCGGTTACGTTGCCTATCCGCCCGGTGTAGCCTGTCCCAACTGCTGGTCTGACGAACTGGAATGGATCGATCTTCCCAAGACGGCGAAAGTAGTCGCAATAAATGAATTTTCCAGCCCTGCGGTAGGTTTCCCGGCTCCGTTGATTAATGCCTGGCTGGGCTTCGATAAAGACCACCCCCTGAAGCACCTTTTTGTCCGAATTATCAATAGCCAGTCCGGAGAGGTAAAAATCGGAGATGAAGTCCAATTTGTTAGCTACGAGGTAGATGCTCATCCGATGGATGTTAAAAAAGATACCAAGGTCTGCGAACGGTATTACTATGCTTTCGAACCGGTAAAAAAATAATCCGAAGAGTCAATATTAATTATTAAGGAGAGACCAGATGAAAGAAATCAAGAACTTCGTGGTATTGGGGGCAGGGGCGATGGGGGCTCAGATAGCGGCTCTGGCAGCCGAATCTGGGTTTAATGTCACTATCCGTGATATCGAGGATAAATTTCTCGAGCGGGGCCGTCAGATTGTTGAGAACAACTATAACAAACGTATCCAGCGCGGACGGTTTACCGAAGAAGGCAAGCAGCAGGTACTGGGAAGGATGCGCTTTGTGACCGATCTGAAAGAAGCGGTCAAAGAAGCGGATTACATCATTGAGGCTGTGCCGGAAGTCCTGACCTTGAAACAAAAAGTTTTCGGAGAGGCTTCCGCTCTGGCTCCGGCTGATGCTGTCTTTGCCACCAATACTTCCTCTTTGAGCATCACAGAAATAGCCAAGGGTCTCAAGGACCCCTCCAGACTGGTAGGGACCCATTTCTTCAATCCACCCAGCACCCTGGTTTTACTGGAGATTATCAAGGGAGAGCAGACCAGCAACGACACTATTGAGATCGCCGACTATGTGGCGAAAAAGATGAACCGGGAAATTGTCCATGTGAAAGACGGCCCCGGTTTCCTGGTTAACCGTATCTGGGTTATCATGGCGAATGAAGCAGACTGGGCGGTTACCCAGGGTGAAGCCAAGAGTGTTCTGGCGGTAGATTCAGCCGTTAAATACAAGATGGGACTGCCGATGGGCTTGCTGGAAATCGACGATATTTTACAGGGTGGAGCGATTGATACCCGGTATCATGTGCTGGAGCATTTCCGGGAGACCTTAGGTGAGAGCTACCGGGCCGGTCCGCTGACGGAAAAGGCTTTCAAGGCCGGAAACTTCGGGAAACGGTCTGGTAAGGGCTATTATGATTGGTCTGAAGGCAAGACCAATGAGATCCCCATGAATGCCGGGGCTGAATTCGATACAGTCAGAGTCCTGGCCATAGGGGTCAATGAATGCGCCAAGCTGCTGGAAGAGGAGTCGACCACAAAGGAAGAAATCGACCGTGGAGTCATCACGGGACTGAACTATCCGCGGGGTATCCTGCGCATGGCTGATAATGTCGGAATTGACCGCATCGTGAATGAATTAAACCGGCTTTATACTACTTATAATGAGGACCGCTATAAGGCTTCTTCCATGTTGACCGGTATGGTAGCGCAGGGCAAATTAGGCCGCAAGAGCGGGGAAGGTTTTTACTCCTACGGCCCGGGCCAGTTTGAGTTTGTAAAACTGGATGTTAACCCCGAAACCCGTATCGCCAAACTGATCCTGAACCGTACCAACCGGGCGAACGCCTTGAATTATGATTTCATACTGGAGATCAACAAAGCTCTAACCGAAATGGAGGGGCGGGAAGATATCGGATGTATAGTGATCACCGGAGCCGGGGCTAATTTCTGCGGCGGTGCGGATGTCTCCACCTTTGCATCACAGGATGTTTCAACAGTCATGCAATTTACGGAAGCCGGTCAGGACCTTTATACCCGGCTTGAGACTTATGCCAAGCCGATAGTGGCCGCAGTCAATGGGGCAGCTATGGGAGGCGGTCTGGAGATGGTGCTGGCCTGCGATATTCGGATCATGAGCAAGAAAGCCCAGTTGCGTTTACCAGAACTAACTATCGGGATCACTCCCGGACTGGGTGGCATCCAGAGGTTAAGCCGCCAGGTAGGCATGGCCCGCGCCAAGGAAGCTGTCTTGCTGGCGGACCCCATAACGCCGGAGAAAGCCCTGGACTGGGGCATTGTAAACCAGGTGGTAGAGCCCGACAAATTAGAGGCAGCCGCTGAAGAGGTAGCCAAAAAACTGGCGGCGGGGCCGGCGATCACCCAGAAGTTTGCCAAGGCCGCATTCTACTACGGGGCGCAGTCTGACCAGAGGACAGCCTTGTTTATCGAAGCAGCGGTGTCCGGTGATGTTATGTTTACCAAGGATGTAAACGAGGGACTGACATCGATGAACAACCGCAGGCTTCCCAAATTCACTGGCAAGTAGATATTCGCAGAAAGATAGATAATAGGAGAAAAGGCAAATCCCGGAGAATAAGTCGCCGGCGATTTGCCTTTTTTCTTAACTTTCCTATATGATGATCAATATGCTCGGAAAAGGGGTAATTAATTTCTGCATAGTTGATATAAATAAGAGGAGAGGAAAGTGAAAGCAGCTGTTTGTTACGAATTTGGTAAGCCTCTGGTTGTCGAAGAAGTCAATCTTGATCCGCCACAAAAAGGGGAAGTTACAGTTCGCATTGCGGTGACGGCTGTCTATCACAGCGACATCCATGTTATCCAGGGAGAGTTGTTCGGCAAACCTCCGGTTGTGGCCGGGCATGAGTCGGCCGGTATGGCGGTGATAGCGCAGACTACCAGGAGCATCATGCTGGTTTCGTAGGCGATATCGGAAGGCTGTCTGAAGATATAGCGCTGGACGACAGCAAAGGTGGCCAGGATTCCCATAGCCAGCGTGGTAAGTCCGCTTACGGTCATTAACAGTCGGCTGCTACGGCCGATCCAGGTGTCAGTCGACTTAAAAAATTTCCCCAGTAATTGCATCCCTTGCCTCCGGAGTGTGGATTGAGCCGCGGCAGGTACCTGCCCTGTATGGATGTCAACGGACTGGCATCTACCGCGGCAGCTCACGTTAAGCCAACTTTATTGAATATTTTTAGTAGGGATAAGGATATTTAGCTTTTTGCTCGGCGGCAGTCTGCATCAATATCGGTCCTATATTGCCGAAGGAAGGCAGTTTGGAATCGTTGAAAGCTTTAAGAGCATCAACCCATTTCTGCCGCTCGGCGCCAGGTACATTGTAAATGGTGCAGCCTTCAGCCGTAAGCATTTCTCTAGCCCTGACTTCCTTTTCAAGCTGGTAGGCCGCACTTTGCACGGCAAAGTCCTCGCCGAGTTTGACTATAGCCTGCTGTACATCGGCGGGCAGCTTATTGTAAACATCCAGGTTCATGTTCAGCCCGATCCCGGAGGGAAGTAAAAAGGCAGAGGTAACGAAAGGAGCGACCTCAAAGAGCTTGACCTGGTCCATGTTCATCAGGGACTGGTTGGAAGCCTCGACTACGCCTTTTTCCAGTGAGGAATAGCCTTCCATTGGGGGAATGGAGATGGCAGAGCCGCCTAAAGACGTCACCAGACCCTGGGCGGGTGGAGAAAGGGCGGCAACCAGCAGGCCTTTCCAATCTTCCAGAGTCTTTACGTTCTTTTTCGGGGAACACAGTTCCAGGAAGCCGAGAGTATACATTGTCAGTGTTTTCTGATTATATTTTTGCTCCATGAGTTTGCTGAATTCAGGAGTCAAAACTGCGAAGGTATTATTCAAGGATTCAATAGATGTATATAAAAGGGGGACTTCGGCAGCCCCGAAAGCGGGCTCAACAGCGGTAAATACACGGAAGGGATAGATGCAGAGTTCGGTCATACCGATCCGGGTGGCGTCCATGCTTTCCGTCATTTTGACCAGGGTCTCATTGGGGAAACTCTTTATTTCGTATCTTCCGGCGAATTGCTTATTGAATTCAGCGGCCAGATTTTCGATGAATAAGCCCTCATCCATGCTGGGGGACATGAAATAGGCCAGCCTCAAGATCTGCGCCTTTCCCTGCGCCTGGGTTGTTGCCGGAACTGAGGTTGACGGGGTGGAGCTGCCGCCACAGGATATCGACAGACCAAGGATCGATACCAGTGCCACTAATGAAACCGCTATAATTAGCAACCTTTTTTCTACCAATAGAAACCCACTTTACTGTTTAATGTTTTGTATTCTACTATTTTCCCCAGACTGAATCAAATTTTGAAAATAATATATCCTATAGTTTCGCATATAGCCGTTTTTCGAAGGGGTCAGGATGTTGGCACTAACAGTACCTGTAGAAGCTAAAATTTATTAGATAAAAATCTGGGGTAAAAATTCAGAGGCTAATTAAAGTAATAACATTACCTTTAATTTTGGTGGGGAAGGAGGGACTCGAACCCTCAAGCCTTGCGGCACATGATCCTAAGTCATGCTCGTCTGCCAATTCCGACACTCCCCCGTAAGCGCATGATAAAGCAGGACCGAACCAGCGGTTGATCATTTAATAATATACCATTTTGCCCGATGCCGCTCAATGCTTCGCCAGGCTACTGTATGATTATATTCAGGCTGTTATTCAGAAGGAGTTCAGCATGACATAATACTGAGAGGGGTCATGGACGAGTTGGCTGTCACTGTTTCTTCTTCCACAGTTTCCTCATCCGGCCTCGAATGGCCTCTTCCTTTTTTCTGGTTTCGGCGGAATCAATACGGATGTCATCCCCCTCGATAATCAGGACGTCACCCTCTTTGGCGTTAGCCGGGATTATTTGGCGGGGAATATTGACCATGCTCCGGTCCGACTTTTCGCAGACTGCGATATCATCCTCGAATCGATCAATAATCAACTGCATATGCTCACCTCTCGGTACTGACACTTAATCCGGACCCATCGGAGGTAAAAGTGATGCTGCCGTTCAGGTCTGTACGATAGGTCTTAATACCGGCAGAGGTAAAGAGGTCCAGCGTCTCCTGATGTGGATGCCCGTAATCATTGTCCTCTCCTACCATGATCACGGCGAATTCAGGAGATACTGCCTGTAAAAAGTCCACCGAGGTAGAGGTGGTGCTGCCGTGATGCCCCACTTTAAGAACAGCGGACTTAAGGTTGTAGCCTTTCTCCATCATCTCCTCCTCCGAAACGGTTTCCGCGTCTCCTGTAAAGAGAAAAGAGGTCTTGCCGTACACAAGCCGGATGACGATAGAGTAATTGTTGAGGTCCGAGTAGTCCTCGCTGTTAGGCGCCAGGATCGTACATGTGGCGTCCCCGATAATAAAATTACTTCCGGGTTCGGGGCTGGTGACGGTCAGGTTTTTGTTCTCTATCGCGGTCAGGACATCCTCAAATGTCCTGGTGGTAGCGGCGACCTCCGGCATGTATATATCGCCGATATCGAAGCTGTTGATAACAGAGTCCATTCCCCCGATATGGTCTTCATGTGGATGAGTGCCTACAAGCACATCAACTTTCCGGATATTCATGCTTTTGAGAAGGCTTACCAGTCCGTCGGCGCCGCTATTGCTTCCGGTATCGATCAACATAGTACTGTTGTTTGATCTAATCAATATCGCTTCCGCCTGGCCGACATCCAGGAAGGTGACTCGCAGGGGATTGGGCGTCGATGTTTCCCCCTCTGTGGGAGTGAAAAATAAATCGCAGCCTGGAGATGCTAATAATACGACTGCCAGCAACAGTAACGTAAATAATTTCAATGCTTTCATTGCAATGACCTTCGGGGAGGGAATAAGCTTCATTTTCATCTTATCTCGAATTGGAGTTGATTTCAATTAAACAAAGGTAATGTTGGGGGATAGCAAAAGTAACCCATTACTTGCGGATCCGGATATCTACCTTACGGATAGGGCTGGTTACCCCTTTAAGAGGGGAAAGCACACCCCGGAGGGTGCTTTTGAAGATTTTAGTTACAAATTCGTTGACCGGGACACTTCTTCCATTTAATTGTATGGACAAGAGATCGTCTTCGATAGTCAGGTCCAGTTCTTTGACGCGGCCGGTGCCTTCCAGCGATTCAACCATGCCGCTAATGGTATGGTTGATGAATCTCGCCACAAAATAGTCGGTATTTATCGCAACGTCGTTCACTGTCAGATTTAAATTGATTGTCATTCTTCCTCCTTACTGTCCCCTGTCACCTTGATTATTTCTAGCCGACCCCATTAACATATAGTGCTGTCTGTACCATTGCCATAGTATTCCATAAAGAATGTAAAAAGATAGTACTCCAGAGCGATCCGGTCTTCAGCCGGACAATTCCCAGGACAATTCCCAGGACGAGGATCGAAATTAACCCGAAGGCATCATATTGAATATGCAGTGCCGCCCATGTGATGGATGTCAGGACGATAGCGCCCGGTGCGCCAATACGGGATTCCTTAAGCCCAACCAGAAGAAAACCGCGGAAGAACATTTCCTCGAAGACCGGGGCAAAAATGATTACCGCTATCCAGAGTAGGGGCAGCCAGACTGCGGTTTCGTATGTTTGAACCATGAAGTCAAAGTTCTGCTCGGACGAGTCGATAACCTGTTCCAGACCAAAAGACGCTGCCAGCAGGCCGGCTATCACCGCCAGCAAGACCAAAAAGGTCTTAGGACTGATCGTTTTCAATCCCAGGTAATCCGCGATCCTGATATTTTTACGGATTGTTATGAATAGTACAATTAAACCTGCGCCAGCGATCCC
>JAQULX010000025.1 GCA_028718465.1 Dehalococcoidales bacterium
CGGTAAAATTCTTGAACAGCACGGACAGGTCTTCGCCCCACTTTACCCGGTCTTTCTCCTTGCTGTAGAGTTTTGCCTTCGATGCCAGCCAGAAAGGGATATGGCTGAGAAAATAGACCAGGATTTTGCGCCTTTTGACTCTCTTTTCCCGGTGATGTTTGGCTACTCCTTCCCATAGGTGGCCGGTTGTCAAGGTACCGTCAAAGTCAAATATCGCCAGATCGATCTTATCTTTTGCCATAATATACTCCGGGGTACGGTTTACTGAATTATAGCATAGGTAAGATATTAGTTTTAATTTATTTTATAAATCTTTTACTGCCCTCGCTATGGCAGCCCCGCTTCCGGAGCACAGCTCCAGCCTGAAGACCTTCCGTCCGCGGGTCTCAAGCGCCCGGTAGTCTCCCAGGGCTTCCGCCTCAGTCAATATACCAAAAGAAAAATGCTCTCCCGGTAAAGGCAGGTCCCTAATTCTGGCAGCGGCAACCTGTATATACAGGCCGTTATTCGGGCCTCCTTTATGGATCTGTCCGGTTGAATGGAGATATCCTGGACCGTATCCCAGTGTGGTAGCCATCCGGTACCTTTCCAGCAGCCTCTTTCTGAAATCGAAGAAAGCCCTCTCCACCGCCGGGGTCTGATTCAGATATGCCAGGATAGCGATATAGTTATCTGGCCCGGCCTGTTCCAGCCACTCCTTTAAAAAAGCGCCGGGAGGTATTTCCGGAAAGCTCTGGCTGTCTTTGTATCCCTTGATAATCTGCTTTGTCGCGTCCTTGGCAGTCTGCACATCGGGCTGGTCGGAAGGATTAATGCCCAGCACTATTCCCGCCACCGCCGTGGCAAACTCCCAGCGAAAGAACTCGGCGCCTAAATCGTACTGGTCGCCGATCTCGATCTGTATGATAGGCTGGCCCGCTACCTCCAGTTTCATTACCGCCTCGTCGGTCCGGCGGATATTATCACCCTTCATTCTCAGGTAGACGAACAGGCGGTCGTCCCCGTACAGCTCCGGCCGCACCAGCGGCTCGCCGATCACCGGCAATATGCCTTTACCTTCCTTGCCGGTACTTTCCGCCAGAAGCTGCTCCACCCAGAGTCCGAAAACGCTGACGGAGGGAGAGATGATGAAGGTGAGCTTATTGCGGCCGTGCAGAGCGCAACTGCCGATAAGCGCTCCCAGCCACAGCCCGGGATTTGCGCCGGCGTCGGCGCAGGGAGCGCAGCTTTCCTGCATATATGCAGCCCTCTCGATCAATCTCCGGATATCGATACCTGTCAGCGCGGCCGGGACCAGCCCGAAATAGGACAGCACGGAATACCGCCCGCCGATATCATCAGGATTGATAAAGCAGCGCCGGAACCCTTCTTTTTCTGCCAGATGAGCCAGAGGAGTATCCTCATCTGTGATCGCCGCGAAATTGCGCCCCGCTTCCGGCTTTCCCATTTCCTCTTCTACCATGTGGCGGAAATAGCGGTACAGGCACATAGTCTCGATGGTAGTGCCGGACTTTGAGGAAACCAGGTAGAGGGTATGTCCGGGTTCAATCGACCTGACGACCGACTCGACCCAGGCGGGGTGTGTCGAGTCCAGAACTATCAGTTGCGGGTAGTTGACTCCGCTGCCGAAGGTCTTCCGCATTACTTCCGGCCCCAGGCTGCTTCCCCCCATCCCCAGCAGCACCACATGATGATACCCGGCCTCTTTTACTTCCCTGGCGAAAGATTCCATTTCGGATATCCGGTCCGCCGCCCAGTCCGGCGACTGGAGCCAGCCCAGGCGGTTGCTTATTTGCTCCGGACCGGGCTTCCAAACCGTATGGTCCTTATGCCATATCCGGTTGGCGATATCTTTTTTCTCGAAATCAGAGAGTACCTTCTTCATCTCCCGGAGCCGGTCGCCTATATTTAATACCGGGTAGGCGTATTCCTGTGACAGTTGTTGTCCCCTGACTATCATATGCCCCCTCCTTCGCCCCTATTGTTAAATATCAACTCCTCATCTCTTTCACTTTCTGCATATTACCGATTTTTGTTCGATCCGGGTGATCTTGTCCACCCTCCGCCGGTATTTTTCCAGTCCGTTAAACCGGGCGTTGAGAAAAGCGGCGGACAGTTCTTTGGCCAGCTCGATGCCGATCACCCTCCCGCCAAGGCAAAGTATATTCATATCATCATGCTCTACACCCTGGCGCGCCGAATAGGTATCATGGCACAAACAGGCGCGGATGCCCAGGACTTTATTGGCAGCGACGGAGGCCCCCACCCCGCTGCCGCAGACCAATATGCCCCGGTCGGCTTTGCCGGAAGCAACGGCCTCCGCCAGCTCTTCGGCGAAGTCGGGATAATCATCTACCGAATTAAAAATATAGGCGCCCAGGTCGTGGACCTCGTAGCCCCCGGATTCCAGCCACGGGATCAGGCCTGTCTTCAGTACGAATCCACCGTGATCAGCCGCCAGCGCCACACGCATTTTCATCATTTCTCCTGAAGTAATTTGAGAGCCTCGTCCGCCATCCTCTGAGGAGTCAAGGCGAATAGCCGGTATATTTCCTGGCCGGGCGCCGAAATTCCGAAATGAGATAGGCCTATTGCTTTGCCATGCGGCCCGATATACCGTTCCCATCCGATCGGCGTCCCGGCTTCGATAGAGACCCTGGCCCGGACTTCCGGCAGCAAAACGCTGTCGCGGTAGGCTTCCGACTGAGAATCAAAAAGCGACCAGGAAGGCAGAGAGACCACGCGGGCCGGAATATTCTGCGCCTGTAGTATTTCGCCGGCTTCGGCGGCGATGTGAACTTCGGACCCGGTCCCGATAAGAATCACTCTAGGCTGCGGACCGGAATCCCACAGCACATAACCTCCCCTCCTGACCCCGTTTTCCACATGCTGAGGAGGCGCTTTCAGCGAGGGCACCTTCTGGCGGGTAAGCACTATGGCTGTCGGTCCGCCGGAGCGCGACATGGCTATTTTCCAGGCCTCAACGGTTTCCCGGGCGTCTGCCGGCCTGATTACCAGCAGGTCCGGCATCAGGCGCAGCCCCATCAGGATTTCCACCGGCTGATGCGTCGGGCCGTCTTCCCCCAGCCCTATAGAATCATGGGTAAATATATATATAACCCCCAGTTTCATCAGGGCGGATAACCGCAAAGCCGGCCGCATATAGTCCGAGAAAATGAGAAAAGTCCCGGCAAAGGGAATAATGCCTCCGCTTAAAGCCAGTCCGCTGCTGATCGCCGCCATGGCATGTTCCCGCAGGCCGTAACGGATATTACGTCCGCCTCGTTCGTTGGAGCCAAAAACCCCGGCTTCATTCATGAACGTGCGGGTGGACCCGGCCAGGTCCGCCGCGCCGCCGGTCAAGGCAGGGACCCTCTGTGAAAGGAGATTGAGTATCTGCCCGGAAGCGTCCCGCGTGGCCATAGGCTTCTCCGCGTCCTGGAACAGATCAGACAGTCCGCTGTCCCAGCCATCGGGCAATTGCCTCCGCATTTCCTCTTCAAATTGTTGGGCTTCACCGGGATATTCTTTGCGGTACTCTTCGAATTGCTCTCGCCATTGTGCCTGAAAGGCTTTTCCCCGGTCTAAAGCTCTCCGTAAATATCTCAGGGCTTCTTCCGGAACGCTGAAAGGCTCTTGAAATTCCCACCCCAGGTTTTCCCTGGTCAGGCGCACTTCCTCATCGCCCAGAGGTTCTCCATGAGCGGCATTCGTTCCTGCTTTATGAGGGCTTCCGTAGGCAATAACAGTCTTGCAGATAATCAGGCTCGGGGATTCTCCCTGGGTCAGGGCGGAACAGATCGCCCCATCGATGTCGCTCAGGTCCATGCCGTCGATAGGCCCGATTACATTCCATCCGTAGGAGCGAAAACGGAGCGCCACGTTTTCCGTGAACGATTCAGTAGGACCGTCCTGCTGTACGCAATTTGAATCATACAGGTAAATCATCTTCCCCAGCCGGAGATTACCAGCCAGTGAAGCCGCCTCGGCCGAGACGCCCTCCTGGAGGTCTCCGTCCGAGACCAGCGCGTAGGTGTAGTGATTAATTATTTCATGGCCGGTCCGGTTATACCGCTGAGCCAGCATCCGCTCGGCGATCGCCATTCCTACACCGACGGCAAATCCCTGTCCTAACGGACCGGTAGTGACTTCTACCCCGGGCGTTATTCTATATTCCGGATGTCCCGGGGTAATGCTTCCTGACTGGCGAAAGTTCTTTATATCTTCCAGGGACACGTCATAGCCGGTCAGATACAGGAGCGCATAAAGAAGCATCGAAGCGTGGCCGGCGGAAAGGATAAAGCGGTCACGGTCAATCCAGGATGGATCTTGCGGATTATGCTTGAGAAACCGGTCCCATAAAACATAGGCTATCGGAGCGGCCCCCATGGGCATGCCCGGATGGCCGGAATTAGCCTTCTCTACGGCATCGACAGCCAGAAAACGAATAGTATTGATACATAGCTGGTCCAGGTTTAAGCCGGTGGTCATCCCGCCTCCTCATGATTATTCAGGACATCAAGGTGGTAATAATCCATTGTTACATTATATATTTATGTAAAGTTTATCAGAGCACCTCCGTTACTATCATTTTATAATGCGGCCTCCGTTCTTTCAAAGGGATAGTTTAGCCTGACAGGGAATATCATATTTAAAACGATGATTTGGGCGGGCAGCAGGAGGTGGAGAAAAATGTTAAGGTAATATTAAAGGACCATGGAGAGTGTTAGGAACCCCGGAATTTAATGCCGGATGCAGGATATGATAAGATTAAAGCTAATAAGTTGCGACCCTGAATAATTTGTCGGAATGATTATGGACGAAAGCGGCTATATTAAATTCAACTGTCAATGGACCAGGACCGGCCCTCTGCCCCGGTCCTTGATAGCGGGCCTGAATAAATGGCGGGACAAGCTGCGCCGCCTGGGGCTGGTGGGAGCATATGAAAACGGGATCGGCTACGGCAACCTGAGTAAAAGGACCGGTCAGCCAGGGCAGTTCATCATCACCGGGTCTAACACAGGCCACCTGGATGTCCTGGACGGAAACGGTTATACCCGGGTTTTAGACTATGATTTCAGCCATAATCAACTAACCTGCGCGGGGCCGATCAAAGCCTCTTCCGAGTCCCTGACGCACGCTGCTATTTATACCGCTATTCCATGGGTAAACGGAGTGATCCATATCCACAGCCCGGCCATGTGGGATCGCCTGGTTGATATCCTGCCGACCACCTCCCGGGAGGTGGAGTATGGGACGCCGGAAATGGCTGAGGAAATGCTTCGCCTGCTGAGGGATGAGCGGAACCGCGGTCCGGGGCTGGTGGTGATGGGGGGCCATAAAGATGGAATTGTCGCCTTCGGTGAAACCCTCGCCGCGGCTGGAAAAGTCCTGTTGAAATACTATCACGAGGAAGCTTAAGTATAATAATAACAGGCAACAACCCGGCTTAAGAAAATCCTTACGGCCCTATATGATCTGAATCATAGATAAACCATCCTCTGTAATCTATCATGTATATATATGAATCTCTGGAAATTCCAATAAATGGAGGTTAAAAGACTATGTTTTGTTTCCAATGCGAGCAAACTGCCGGAGGCAAAGGTTGTACCAAAATCGGTGTTTGCGGAAAGCAGCCCGATGTCGCCGCCGGGCATGACAGGCTGACCGGCGCTCTGATCGGCCTGGCCAGGGCTGCCCAGGGAAAATCTCCGCCCCGGGAAGCCGATGCATTGATAATGCAGGGGCTATTCGCCACGATTACCAACGTCAATTTCGATCCTGTCCGTATCGATGAGTTGACGTCCCAGGTGCAGGCTGCCAAAGAACAGCTCGGCGGCGCGGACGACTACCCGGCAGAAGAGTTGTTTTCCACAGAAGACCCGAACGTTCTGTCATTGCGGTCGACCCTGATCTTCGGGATGCGCGGCATGGCCGCTTATGCCTGGCATGCTTATATCCTGAACAAAGAGGACAGGGAAGTGACGGCCTGGTTTTACAAAGGGCTGAATGCAGCCGGCCAGGACCACAGCGTAGATGAGTGGCTTGGACTGCTAATGGAACTGGGACAGGTCAATTTGAAATGCATGGCTCTGCTGGATGAAGCCAATACATCCACTTTCGGGCATCCGGCGCCGGTTACAGTCCCCCTGAAGGTAGAAAAAGGGCCTTTCATTATCATCACCGGCCACGACCTGCTGGACCTGAAGCAACTCCTGGAGCAGACCGAGGGCAAAGGGATCAATATCTACACCCACAGCGAAATGCTGCCTGCTCACGGCTATCCCGAATTGAAGAAGTACCCGCACCTGAAAGGCAATTTCGGCACAGCCTGGCAGAACCAGCAAAGGGAGTTTGATGCGGTCCCGGCGCCCATCCTTTACACAACCAACTGCCTGATGCCGCCCCGTCCTTCGTATGCCGACCGGGTTTTCACCACGGCTGTGGTCGGATTCCCCGGCATGGCCCATATCCCGGAAGGCAGCGGCCAAAAGGACTTCACCCCGGTGATTCAGAAATCCCTGGAGCTGGGAGGATGGTCTGAAGACAAGCAGTTTACCGGTATCAACGGCGGGACCACAGTAACAACCGGCTTCGCCCGCAATACTGTGATGGGAGCCGCTCCAAAGGTGATCGAGGCCGTTAAATCATGCGCCATCAAACACTTCTTCCTGGTCGGCGGATGCGATGCCGCTAAACCAGGACGCAACTACTACACCAATTTCGTTAAACAGGTTCCCCCGGATACCGTGATCCTGACGCTGGCATGCGGTAAATACTGTTTTAATGACCTGGATATAGGGACTATCGGCGGGCTTCCCCGGATCATGGATGTCGGGCAGTGTAATGATGCCTACTCCGCCATTCAGATAGCGCTGGCGCTGTCCGACGCTTTCAAGGCAGGAGTAAATGAGCTGCCTTTAACGCTGGTGCTGTCCTGGTACGAGCAAAAGGCCGTGGCTATCCTGCTGACTTTGCTTTCCCTGGGCATCAAGAACATTTATCTTGGCCCTTCACTGCCGGCCTTCATCTCGCCTGATGTCCTCAACGTGCTGGTGGAAAAATTTAATATCAAGCCGATCTCGACACCCGAAGCTGATATCAAAGCCATACTCGGTTAAAGAGAACTGAGAGCCTGCTCAACAGAAAAAAGCGCCGCCATTATACAGGTGAAATGGCGGCGCTTTTATAATGCCATTGCTTCCGCATCAACCCTGAATCAGACTCTGCGTCAAGTTGATGGCGAAGCGGATAAGGACTCCCATCAGTAAAGAATACGTGAAGTTTACCATGGTCCCGCCCAGGTAATATCTCGGATCTTTTTTGATATCTTCCAGCCGCACTATCGATTTGGCCGTGAATATCAACGCCAGTGCGGTAAAGGCGCTTAACAGTACCAGCGTCAGCGTGATGACATTCTCACATTTCCCGATGATGAACCCGGTGTCGTATTTCGCTTTATTGGGATCGGTCCTGCCCGACCGCACAATTCTCAAGACTCCCCGGACCACCAGGCCGCTGGTCAGCAGAGTGAACAGATACCCGGCTATGACTATGATGCTGGGGATTACGGTGCCTTCAAATATATTCATGTCCTGTCCTTGCTTGTATCAGCAATTACAAGCTGTTGAGCTTGTTTATCAGGTCTGTCTTCAGCATAGCTTCAATCGATTCCTCAGCCCTTTTCAGGTCCTGAAAATGGGACTTCTTGAGGGAATCTGAAACTGCCTGCTGCGTAATCTTCAGTCTATTGGCGACCTCAAACTGGTTCCCCAATTCGGAATATAGCTGGATTATCCGGTACTGCCTGGATGTCCAGTTTTGACGGATGATGTGGATGAGAAGCGCCAGTTCCTCCAACAGCGAGTCCATCTCTGTTACACTGCCGCTTACTTTGAAGAAATACAGTCCGTCCTTCTTCTTTCCCGCCAGCAGCAGGCCGGAGGCAGTGTGAAACGCCTTGCCGTCCATTTGCCTGGCGTCATGCGCCTCTATGGCTACATCCAGGGTACCGGTGACTATGGCGAAGCGAAAGGAATGCGGGTGAATTCTTTCATTCAAAGACCGGCAAATCCGGTAGCTCAATTCAGGCTTCTTAAGAACCGCGGATATCTCATCAATCCCCTTGGTCACGGTCAGCGGGGCAAATATTTCATCATGGAATTCCCGGTTAACATCTTTCAATGTCTCACTCAATTTTTCCGAAAAGGCATCTCTTTGAGAGATGTCCCGCGAACGCACCAGGTCGCCGGATATGACTGTAAATACGTGCGTATTCATATTAGCACCAGTATACCAGCTTGTTATTAATAATACAAGCTCTATATCTTGTATATTAGTACCTGGGCGGGGGAGAAGGGCCTTTCATAATAACGGCATTAATTCGGCTGGTATTCCGGATGCATACGCCGATTTTACCTGTCACCACCGGTCGGAAATGAGGAAATTTTATTGCCCGGCAAAAAAATCGAGATGTTTTGTTAAGTAAGGTTAAGTTAAGTAAAGTTGACACTGTAAGCTATGCTGTTACACTGGATATGTGGGTAGGCAGTACTTTAGTAATAACTCTTAAATAATAGCCGCTTTTCAGCGGCTATTGAGTCGAAACATTGGAGCTAATTCCGGGTTTGGGAACAAATTTATTCAGTTTTTTGAGGTTCGGCAGCTTTAAAAGACGGATGCCGGGCCGCTTAGAGCTAAAAATGCTCATAAACCCGGCAGTATGCCAGAAATGCCTCCGGCTGACGGTGCCGGCAGGGCTATATGCGTCTGTTATGAATATCAATATCTGAATAATTGGAAATAAGGTAGAGGCACAGGAGGAGAATATGAGTGAAATGATTACCAAAATATCCAGGCCAGGGATCCCATATCATCGTTTACTGTTGATAATGCTTCTGGTGGTCAGCCTTTTAGCATGCTTCTTCGGCGTTAATGCAGTTATTGCCGCTGAACCTGAGGTAACCCGGTCTATGCCCGCGAGCGTAAACCCGGGTCAGACCTTTGAAGTCAGTATAACCTTTGATTCGCCGGATGAGGCTTCTTCGGAGAATCCTTTTAATGCGATAGGAATAAGCGACCTTGTACCGGATGGCTGGGCCATTACCCTGAAAACATCCGATTGTACTCCAACGCCTAACCTGAGCAAAGTGGAAAACGGCACCTCTGCCCAGTACATCTGGTACGGGCCCTACAGCGCAGGAGTAAGCTTCACGGCGGTCTACGGGGTCGCGGTACCTGCCGATGCCTCCGGTACATACACTTTCACCAACGGCCAACTGATTTACTACCTCGGTGATGTTAAACATACAGTTACTATATCCGGTCAAAACTCGGTTACGGTTAACGCTCCTGTAAATAATGCGCCGTTAGCTGATAATCAATCGGTTTATGTTTCTCAAAATGCGGCCGGAGCTATCACTCTCACCGGTTCGGATGCGGAGACAGTCGAACTAACCTTCTCTGTCGTGACCCCACCCGCTAACGGCACTCTGGGCGCTATCACCAATAACCCCGGGACACCCGGCGTAAACGGCGTGCCTAATACCGATACCGCCCTGGTCACCTACACACCGGACTCCGGTTATACCGGCAGCGACAGCTTCACCTACAGGGTCAATGACGGATCCGTTGACTCCGTTACTGCGACTGTTAACATCAAAGTCATTACCCCCGTCACCGTCTCGGTAGACGCTCCTACTTATGCTACTGAGGACACCAATTTCACAGCAAATATCCTGATCAGCTCAGTGAGCGATTTCAATGCAGCTAACTACACAATTACCTTCGATCCTGACGTATTGAATCTGGTTAACGTAACCCAGGGTGGAATCCCAGGATCAATTGATCCACCGAATATCCCTGTGGCTTTCGAGGAAACCTCTCCCGGGACCGTTATAATTGTCAACGCCCTGCAAAAAGCGACAGAGGGAATCAGCGGCAGCGGCAGCCTGGCGGTATTGACTTTCCATGTTGAGGGATCAGACGGAGAAACCAGTCAGATCAACCTCAGCAACGGGATTCTGTCCGATGATGGATCATTCGGCAGTGAAGCCCTGGAAATTCCAGCGTCATGGGTTAACGACTCGGTAGCTGTAGGCACCGGCATCATCCCGGTGACGATTGAAGTGAGCAACCTGAATCATATTTACGACGGCACCCCCAAATACGCCAGCGTGACAACCAATCCTCCTGAGGCAGCTGTCATTATCAAATATTATCTGGATTCAGAACTGGTTGCCAGTCCAATCAACGCGGGCAGCTATAGCGTGGTCGTCGATACCGCTGATCCTGAATACAGCGGGCATGCCACCGGCACCCTGGTAATAGCTAAAGCCAATCAGACCATCACCTTCGGCGAGTTAGCCGGAAAGACCTACGGAGACGCTCCCTTTGACGTCAGCGCGACTGCCTCTTCCGGTCTGCCGGTTTCATTCTCCGTTGTCTCAGGTCCGGCCACCATATCAGGCAATACCGTGACCATCACCGGCGCGGGCACAGTTACGATAGAGGCTTCCCAGTCCGGCAATGCCAACTACAATGCCGCCACTGATGCCGGACGAAGCTTTAGTGTTGCCAAAGCCAACCAGACGATTACCTTCGCCCTTATCGGCAACAAGGGATATGCCTCTGAAGACTTTGCTCTTACAGCAACAGCTTCCTCCGGATTGCCGGTTTCTTTTGCTGTCAGTGCCGGCAGCCCCTGCGAAATCATCAATGGCAACATCGTCCATATTACCGGCCTGGGCACCTGCACCATTACCGCCACCCAGGATGGAAATCAAAACTATAACCCTGCTCCGCCGGCAGTCCAGACCTTCCAGGTATTATCGACTCCCGGAGATGCCAATGGCGACGGAGAGGTCAACTCCCTGGATATTACCAAAGTCGTCAGGATTATCCTGCAACTGGACCCGGTTACTCCGACAGCCGATGCCAATCGTGACGGCGAAATTAACGCCCTGGATATCACCACCGTTGAGCTAATCATTCTGAATTCCACCGATTAGAAGAAGACCGACGGCCTTGTAACCGGGGTGAACCGAATATACACCCCGGTTACAAGGCCTTCAAAAAATAAAGAGAGTTGATCTCACGGAAGGTAGCATATGTATAAAATAAAGAGTCTTTCTTTGATCTGTATACTGGCAGCGCTGATAGGCGCAGCTGGTTTTCTGCCGCAAACTAATGCGGTACAGGGCTGGGCAGATAAATCGATAATATCTCTAAATGCCCCGGCCGAAACCATGACCAATACCAAAATAACGATTCCGATAGAGATCAGCCAGGTTACCGATCTCAACGCCGCTAACTACCGGATTACTTTCGATTCAAAAATAATCGCCCTGGAGAATGTGACCGACGGCATGATCGGACCGGACTCTTTTCCGGTAACCGGATACAAGGAAGTCCAACCCGGCATGTGCAATATCGTCAATTTTACCGGTTTAAACAGTGAATTAACAGGACTGACCGGCTCCGGCGTCCTGTCAGTTATTCACTTCCGTACCTTGAGTAAGACCGGTACAACCGAGATAAATATAGCGAAAGGCGTCCTCTCTGACATTGAGGCCAATTCAATCGAGGCTGACTGGTCCGGCGCTTCGATCAGGGTGAAAGCTCCGCAAAGCAGCAGTGGGGGAGGAAAAGGCGGTTCGAAAGCACCTGCGCCTTCTCCCACTCCGGTGACTGAGCCTACGCCTCTGCCGGCAGCGCCGTCACCCACCGCAGAGACCTCGACGCCAACGCCGCCGGTTTTAATCCCGGAGGCCACTCCTTCGGCGACTCCTCCTCCGTCCGGTCATGTAGCAGAAATTAAAGAAGCTACTCCGATACCGCCGGCTTCAACCCCGGCAGAGATCGTGCCGCCGTCCGGCCAGACCAACTGGGTTTGGGTCCCCGTCCTGGCAGCGATCGTTCTCCTGGGGGGAGTTGCAGGCTTTATTGTAATACGTAAAAAATCAGCCAAATGATGAGATATATCCGGGTCCTGCACCTTGAAACGGAGAGTCAGTAATGAAAAGAAAAATCATCAGCGTCTTGTTAGCCCTGGTACTGGTATTAAATTTCGGCCTGGTGATAGAGCCGCCGGTCGTAACTGCCCAATCGACCATAAACTGGACAGCCTATAACGACTGCAACTTCGTAGACGGCGATCTTGATCAGAATATCACCAAAATCAGCGTTTCAGGCACCACCTCAGGGTCTTTGATCAGACGCAGCGGCGGCGCCGAAACCCCGGTTACTGCCGCATTTACCAAGAACGGGGATATCACGCTGACCGTTAACGGTGTCAATGCACTCATGGGCACTGACGCCTATGACACTTTCAACGATGATGTAAGTTGTTCCGGTGTCGTCAATAGTTCCGTTTCCGGGTGGTGGGTGGACCTGACTTTAAGCGGTCTGGACCCGGCTAAATCTTATACATTCGCCGGTACCGCGATAAGAGGGGGCTCCACTACTACTTACTACAACCGAAACTCAACTTTCATTCTTTCCGGTGATGAAGGAGCCATCAATACCAGCACGTCCGGCGCAGTAGCTATCGATAGTCATACCATCGCATTCAATACCGGCAGCAATCACAATGAGGGATATGTTGTCCGCTGGACTGACATCGACCCCGGCTCTGACGGGACTATCGTTATCCGGTCCCGGGCATCCAACACCAGCGAAATTTCAGGGTCGACAGCTAATGCTTATGGGCTCAGTGTATTCATGCTCCAGGAGAGGGAGCCTGCTGAACCCAGGATTATTATCTCAAATACTTCACTGGATGCTTTCAAGACCATGCCCGGCGAAACCTCCTCCGAACAGATCTACACGGTCTCCGGCATCAACCTGACGGACAGTATCGAAATCACCGCTCCGGATGGTTTTGAAATATCGTCCGCCAGCGGCAGCGGATTTGGCTCCTCATTAAGCTTAACTCCATCCGGCGGTACTGTAATCGCCACGGATATTTTCGTGCGCTTCAGCCGCACTGATGAAGGCACTTTCACCGGTAACATCACTCACACCAGCACCGGCGCCGCAGCCAAGACTGTGGCTGTCAGCGGTACAGCGGTCCTGCCGGGAACCTGGACGGCTTATAACGACTGCGCTTACATTGACGGCCAAATTTCGACCAACATCACCACCTACGAAGCTTATACCAGCGGTGAATCAGGACTGCTTAAGAAGTACGCTGACGGTTCGGATACGCCCGTCACTGTCACAGTGACTACCGGCGGGTCCGTCGCTTCGCAACTTACGGAAGACCGCGTCGGAGCTGAACCCGATTCGGGTACTGATGCTTATGATACATTCCATGATTATGTAAACATGGTCGGAGGAGTGCGGTTGGGATCAGATGCTTACATTGACATGGCCTTCACCGGCCTTAACCAGAATTATACCTATACTTTTGCAGCCACCGCCAACCTGGCTAATTCCGAATATGCAGACCGCATAACGAGATTCACCATCTCGGATATAGAAGCGGCTGTCAACGGCAGCACATCAGGCGTGACCGTTAGCAGCAACGAGTCCGTATCATTTTGTACCGGATATAATACCATAAACGGCTACATAGCCCGCTGGACAGGTATCCAGCCCGGGGATGACGGCGATTTCACGGTACGCTTTGAAATAGAGAGCGGTGAATATACTTATGGCCCGGCGGTGTTTTTACTGAGCAATGAGACCCCCAGCCCGGTCAATCACGCCCCGGACCAGCCTTCACCGGTATATCCGGCAGACGGTTCGAATGACATTTCCGTAATGCCGACGCTGACGGTCAACGTCAGCGATCCTGATCCCGATGATCTGCTGGATGTCACTTTCTACGGTCGTGAAGTCGGCACAACCGCTCCCGGCCCCGATTTCACTCTCGTAGCCATACCGGATACTCAGATGGCGGCTGAAAATTACCCCGCAGTCTTCGATTCGCAGATGCAGTGGATCGCCGATAACAAAGATGATCTGAATATTGTGTTTGCCACCAGTCTGGGGGATATCGTAAACAGGGCCGATGATGAGACACAATGGAATACCGCGGATGCGGCATACAGCAAACTGGAAGAAGAACCAGAAGAAGGAGAGGCTGACAGGAGAGTCCCCTACAGTGTGGCCCCCGGCAATCATGATCTACCTTTGGCGCCATTATGGACTACCACATTATATCCGGACTATTTCGGTCCTGAGCGCTTTGCCGGTAAGAGCTGGCAGGGGTGGGAAGGCTCCTTCGAAGACAATAACTATGATAATTACTCATTATTCAGCGCTTCAGGCATGGACTTCATCATCGTCAACCTGCGATACCAGGCCGGCACAGACGTGCTGAACTGGGCGGATACCGTGCTGAAAGCCAATTCGAGCCGCAGGGCTATTGTCGTCCAGCATGATATCCTTAACGTTAATGACTCCTGGTCAAACCAGGCTACCTTTAACGCCCTGAAGGACAATGCTAACCTGTTCCTGATGCTCTGCGGACACAATCACGCCTCCGGCGACGGCGCCGCTTACCGGGCGGAACAGGGAGATAACGGACAGACCATACACATCATGCTCGCCGATTACCAGGACTTTCCGAACGGCGGCAACGGGTATCTGCGCCTGCTGCGGTTCTCCCCGGCAGATAACACGATTTATGCCACCACCTATT
>JAQULX010000026.1 GCA_028718465.1 Dehalococcoidales bacterium
AGACTACTGACAGGTTCCGGGTAAGCGGATGGTCCGGCTCCGCTGCCGCCGCGGCCAGGGCCAGCAGCGATCCGGTGGGGATGGCGCCGGAAGGCAGCTTTATTACGGCAGCCGATTTGGTAAGAATTGCTCGCAGGGCCGAGATGACCGGCACGTCCGGAGCATTGCCCGCAGTGATATGCAGCTGGCGGGTAGGCATAGCGCGCACCAGTGATCTGTCAGGCGGTTGAAGGTTTATTCTCCCTTCACCAAAGACTCTCTGAGCCAGGCAGAAGGTCGTTCCGGGCATGACGCAGGAAGGCGATTCAACCCATCCGTTCAAAAAATCGCTGCCCGGCCTTCCCCAGAGCGAAAGTTCATTATTTATCATCGCCCGCGCTGTTTCACGGTCCAGGGACCCGCTCAAAGACGCGAACCAGGCTTCCAGAAAGGCCTCCGGATATCCGGTAGTCAAACGGCAGGTCTCACACAGGTCTGCCAGCAGGGTCCGGTTCCGGCCCAGGACAGAGGAGAGTGAGTCCAGGTAGTCCAGGATATCCTCAACAGTTAATGCATACAGTCCTTGCGCCAGCTTATCCATGTCCGTCTCAATAAGTTCCCGGCCGTCGACCGGCGGCATTATCTGGTAAAGGTATTCCCCGGTATACTTCAGTGCCCGGCGGTCTATCACCGGCTCCCGGATAAGCTGCGCACCGGGCAGCTTCAGGTAAAGGGTGTCCCTGTCCGTTTCTTTGAAAGCGGCCTCAATTTGCTCGCGGTCCATCTCGGGAGGTGCGATAATCGTCCCTTTGACCAGAAAGGGTACCCGGATGACGCCGTCGTTATTGTGAAACAGGTTCAGTTCTTTTGCCTTCTTTTCCATTTTCCCTCTATTCAGGCTCCCATCGAACCCATGATGCCGCCGCACCCTTTGATTTCCCGGCTCCGGGCCCGTCCGATTTCGGTTATTGCGGGTCCATCCAGCCCGCATTTACATTCCCCTTCTACCAGGTGCACATGGTCGCCGCTAATGATAAAACCCGGATATGATACTGCCAGCGGGTCTAAAAAGCCAAAAGTGCCTCTCAATTCCCGGCCTGACAGGGGATTCAGTTCCTCATCCAGAATCACCGGCTCCAGGAGGGGAGGTATATGGAAACGGCCGCAGCGGCAGCGCAGCATGAGAAGGCTGATCTCCGTCATCGAATAGCCCTCCAGTATGCGGTCCGGCGGCAGTTCGAAGCAGTCCGCTATCTTCTTTACCAGTTGCTCCCGCTGTAGAGCCTCGCCGGTGAAAGACTTCCAGCCTCCGCCGTAAAGAACAAGGCTCCCCTTGTTCAAAGTCAGCTTCCCGTGACACCCGGAGATGATCTCGCAAAGCTCCTTGAACTGGTAAGGCGCACCGAAGATGAAGACCTTTTGTCCTTCGCGGGTCGAAGTCCTGATACTTTCAATGATATCCGCGTATTTCCTGTCGCTCTGCCGGACAACCTGATTCCGGAATTCTTCTACAAGCTTCTCCTCATCTCCGGTCCGGGCGCCTCGCCGGAGGCAGCGCAAAACGGAGGCTGTGAGGTCTGTATCATACAGGAAGCGGTGTTTGCGAAAAAGCGGGGCCAGTTCCTGCATTAATCTCTGATTGCCCATCCTCCCCTGTTTGAAACCAAGGAAAAAGGCGTCAAAGTCCGGAATGCCCATCTGGCCGACGACCTTTACGAAGGTCTCTGGAGGCAGCAGGGTTGCGACTTTTTTCAGTGGAAAGCCGCCGGATGCGCTGATCTTAAGGTCAGCCAGCAATGCCGCCAGGTAACAGATATTGGCGGTCTTCGCCAGGTCCCAGCTTTGCTTGTTTCGCGGCACAAAAGAAAAAACACCGGAAGTACCCGAGCTAAAGCTGAGGTTAACGCCGTCAGCCTCAAGCCTGTCCAGCCAGTCGTCTACCGATTTCACTCCCTCGGCATCCGGGGCAATCCGCTGATGGTAAGTACCCGAAAGCCAGAGGTTCATCCGGCGGAAGTCGCCGCTGTCCAGCCACTCCTGGCTGTAGCTCTTAAAAATATCATCACTGAGCAGCAGCTTCTTCTTGATTTCCTCGATGTCCGCGGCTTCGCCGACGCCTTCTTCCTGCGACAGCTTCCGGTAGAGTGGGATATTGCGAAAATAATAAGCATGATTCAGCAGGACTGCTTCCCGGCGCAGCTTCCGGGCTTGTACCGGGTCCGGTCCCTGCCCGAGAGACCAGGCACGGGCGGCTTTAATAAGTTGATTCCGGATGCGAGATGTTTCCGCCATCTATATTTCTATCCTTTCCGGCCAGGGCTCACTCATCGCCGCGGTCCAGACCTTGTTGATATAGCCCAGCATAAAATAGTTCTGGAGCAAGTGAATATAAAAAGACCCCCTCTCAGTCAAGGTGATTTGATTTTCCTTTTGTCTGGACAAGCCCAGGATTTCCATTATCTTAAAGAGGCTTTGGGTTAGCCGGTTTTCCCCATACTCCTCCCGCCAGCGCCGCCGGTCGATACAGGTCTCATACAACCGCCAGTAGAGCCAGTAATACTTCTGTAATTTGGGAGTCATATCCATGGCGATAGCAACGGGCAACCTGCCTGATAAGGCAGTCTCAATGTAATCAATAACGGAAAACGTATTAAAATAGAAAACATCCGGCAGTCTGGAACCAGCCCCGGCGCCCAAACCAATATAGGTATCCCGGGTAACCGATGAATATCGCGGCAAATTGTCCTTCTCAAATCCCCATACGGAGACCTGGCGGTATCCGCTCCGGATAAAATAGTTGTAAATTGCTTTGTACATCTGCCTTCGCTGAAAGAAGCCCGGCATTTTTACCCTGTTGATCCGGCGGTAACGTCCGATCGAGGAGTAAGGAAAAGTGAACAGGGGATAGACCGTCACCTGGTCGGCTCCTGTCCGGACGACCTCTTTCATATCCTCCAGTACCTTTTCCAATATTTGCCCGGGCAGAGTAAACATCAGGTCGAGATTGACCGTTTTGAAGCCCGCGGAGCAGGCCAGATCAACAGCCGCGTGCGCCTGGGCTGAATCATAGTTCCGGCCCAGGGCTTTCAAACAGGAATCATCGAAGCTCTGCACACCCAGGCTGATCATATTCACACCCATGTCCGTTAGCGCCTTGATAATTTCCCTGTTCAGATCACCGGGACTGGTCTCGATGCCGATATAGCCTGTGATGTTAAATTTCTCCCGGAGGGACTTTATAATCGTCCCCAGCCCGGCAGTCATGGTAGTAGGAGTGCCTCCACCGATGTAAAGCGAGGAAACTTCAACCCGGCCCAGCCTTGAAGAATACTGCTCAATCTCATTTAAAACTGCCCGGGTATAGGGCTCCACCAGGGTCTCATCGTATTTTATTCGGTTGTACGGGCAATGCGGACATAAGGTCTTGCAGAAGGGGATATGCAGGTATAAATCGATCCGGCTGAGCTGCGGGATATCTATGTATTCTCTTTTCCTGAAGGTGAAGTCCTGCTCTTTCCCGACTGCTATCCTTCTTATCGTCCGGGTTGCTCTATCGATTATCAATCAGACTCCTGGTCAAAATATTCCTTATTGCCCCGTCCACACTGCCGTCCTTCCTGTCGACAGCCTCGACCAGTCCGTAAGAAATCATCCTTCAAAATATTTACAGGCTCAGTTTAAACCCTCTCGCGCCAAAATGCCATTCTCTGAAAGATTTTGGACTTTGGACAAAAATGACAATGCATATAAATTATTGAATATTGTTTTGAATTATTTGGCATTTTGGTAAAATAATCATCTTTCTCAAATCTCGAAATAATTCACTTTTAAATTCATATTGAAGCAAGGTAAGTTTAAGAATGTTATGAAAATTGTCCAAAATCCAAAAGATTACTTCCCGTTAATAAACGGCTCTAAAATTTCCCGCGCCTTATCCATGTCCGATTCCAGCACGAAAATCTCACACTGGAGGTTGAAGGGCAGGGCATACATCGCAGCTTTCAGATCAGCGCTCTTGATCATAGACCGAATTTGGTGTTCGGCCAGTATTCCCTGCCACATCCCGGCTACCGCTTCATTGGGCGCGGTGGCCAGATGCGCCAGCGGACCGCTGCATTTTTCAGTTTCCGGCAAGGGAGGCCGGGTGAGGTCTGGCGGTAGCGGCAGTTCGTCTACCAGAGGCACCCGGCAATCCGGGCAGGCTTCGACCCAGTCCTGAAATTCATCCCGGCATTTGGGACAATAAGGCATTTATGTTAACCTCCTGTTCTGGACTATTGGGTTATCAGGCTGTATACGCCGCTACTTATGATACCATCACCGCATTACGCCGGTTCAAATTTCGACGTTGGTCACAATCCGCTTTTTCGCTCCGTTTAAGGGAAACGATCACCAGAGGGACCATAGCGATAATCAGCAGATTCCTGGTCAAAAGGGCGGCTGTCGCCCCTGGTTTAAGTTCAACAAGGTCCAGATAGTGTACCGGGAAAATCTGATAGCTCAGTATACCTGCTGCGATAAATACCGTCCACAAGATATACCGCAGCCTTCCGCCGCTGAACGGGATGAGCGGGCAAAGCCAGATAAGGTACTGGGGCGAGAAGACTTTACTGGCGGCTATCAGCAAGGCTACCACCAGCAGGGAACAGGAGGCAATCTCATCGACCGGGTTGAGCGCCGCCTTCATCCGGCGGTAGATAAACCAGTAGGCTGCCGCCAGGAACAGCGGGAGCAGCAGCACGGATATCCGGGCCAGCGTGTCCGCGGTCGGCCCCACCAGATTATAGGAGCCGAAATCAAACCCGGTCCCGACCTTCAGCCATCCCAGTTGATGGCCGAGAAGGAGGAGAGAGCTGTAGGTACTCTCGATCTGAATTCCCCTCTGACCGTGATAGCTGTATAAACTCCCCAGTCCGGCCGGATCGGCGATAAGGAAAGGAAGCAAGACCGCCAGGCTTACCGCTGCGGAGGTGATAATACCGGTCAGGATATTCTTGTATTGGCGTTCACGGATATAGTAGAGCAGAAATACCGGCGCAATGGCAGCGGGAAAGATTTTGGTCAGGGCCCCCAGAGTTAAAAGGGCCCAGGCAGCCTTGTGTCGGCCTGATATAAAGAAATATATCGACAGTAATGTCATTACCGCCGGGAAAATATCGTACTGCTGGCCGGTGATGGGTCCCACAGCCAGAATACCCAGGGTATAAGCGGAAAGCAATTGCCAGGGGGATTTGCCCAGCCGGTGCGCTATATGGTAGACCGCCAGAAGCCCTGCCAGGACGAAAATCATCACCTCTACCTGATAAAAAATAGCGTATGTTTGCCAGTCGGCAGCCAGGAGGCGCGGCAGGATAAAAAATACCAGGGAAAATGGAGGATATTCCATGGCAAAATCCCGGTAGGGCAGACCGCCGCTCAGCACTTTGGAAGCATAGTCGAAATAGAGCCCTGTACCGGAATATTCTATCTTGTAAACGGTATTGAAAAGCAGCCCCAGTATCGTGATGTAGACCAGCCCAAAAAGAGCCGCCTGCCACTTCGGGTTGAGCGCGGCAGCCTGTAATTTACCTGGTACTGTCTCTAAACCATATCTAGCGTCTATCCTCATTGATTACCTTTCTTCCACTTGCGGAGATGGAGACTGTATAATCAGTCTTCACTGTTCCTTATATTGTCATTGCGAAATCACGCCCGCGCCGGTTGTACGGAAATATCTCTCCGGTGTTGACTGTATACCGGCTATCACAGCAAAGCCGGAGAGACGCCGTCTTCCCGTACATCTCCTCCGGCTTTGCCGGTTAATTTATCTACTAAAAAATGTTATTTGGTCGCGCTGTAAGCAACCTGGACAGTCAGGGTGATGCTGGTCTGCCCGGGGCTGATGGACGTGGAGCTCGCGCTAACCGTCGGTGCCGGTACTGCCATCGCGAAATTGGCATAGCCGCCGTAAACGGGGGTATACTGGGCATTTTCCAGGATGTAGGTCGGCTTACCCAGGGTCAACCCGGCCAGTTCTGCCAGGTCCTCTGCCTTTTCTTTGGCCGCCGTCATGGCTTTCTCCCGGACCTCCTGGTAATACTGCGCAGGATCATCCACTGTGAAATTGATGCCGTTAATGCGGATCAGGTCGCCCCCGGCCAGAATTACCGCATCTATGATTTTACCAGCCCTGTCATTCAGCGCAGTCTCGTCATCCGATCCGGCGGTATTTCTTATCTTGACCGTTACCATGTTTGTCACATAGTAGCCGGTCACCACTTCTGTCTGCTTCAGATCATCCCAGCGGCTCCTCTGGTTGATGCTGAAATGGCCGGTCTGGATATCTTTTGCCTCTATGCCGTTATCTTTCAGCGCCTGCATCACTTTGTCCATAGCCTCAGAAGCTTTAGCCTGGGCTTCGGCTACATTAGCTTCCTGAGACGCAATGCCGAGATTCAACTTCGCTATATCCGGGGTGATAAAGACCTCTCCCGTGCCGGTTACCCAGATGCCCTCCGGCTGCTGGCTGACCTGTATACTGGGCGTTGTCCCCTGGGCGCCGGCCGTACCGCCGCAAGCAGTCAAAGCCGTCGCCGCCAGAACCAGGACCAGTCCCAGTGCCGCGATCAAAAACCATTTCCTGTTCATATTTTCCTTTTCAATTTATTTTTTATTTTTCGCTTTTTACATATCCTGACATATATTAGCCCCCGAACTATCCTCTGATACATTATACGAAAGCACTCGTAAAGTATTACACATCCCTTAATATATAACGGGAAAATCCTGACAGGGTTAGGTTAAGCTGGAGGAACTGGACATTTGACCAGGTCGAGATTATACTCTTTTCCAATGAAAGCCTCACCCGGCGGCCGGCGCAAAAAGCCGGTTTTTATTTTATATTTATATTATCTGGCACGTTATTACAGGGAATGATTATGTACACTCGAAGAAACCTTTCTATCCTATCGAAGGAGGCAGGGGATGGCTAAATCAATAATCATTATCGGGGCCGGTATGGGCGGTCTGGCGGCTGGCATCTACGGTCAGATGAACGGATATGAAACGCAGATTTTCGAGATGCACAGCAAACCCGGAGGACAATGCGCCTCATGGAAACGCCAGGGGTACACTTTCGACGCCTGCATTCATCATTTCTTCGGCTGTAAACCTGGATCGAGCGTGTACCGGCTGTGGCGCGAGATCGGCGCCATGCCCCGGGAGCTAGTGCCACTCGAAGATTGCACTGCGGTCGCCTCGCCGGATGGGAAACTTTTCGTGGATTATTATGATCCGGAGAGACTGCGCGAAGCCTTGATTAAGCTGTCTCCGGCAGACTCAAAGGCAATCGACCAATATATAGAGTCCATCAGAGAATTCTCGAGAAGTAAAATCGGCGATAATTTGCTGGGTGGGTCGATCTGGACGACGATCGCCAGGCTTCCTTCGATGCTTTCAGTCCGGAAATGGACCAGTCTGAAGATGCGCGATTACGCTGAACGGTTTTCCGATCCGTTCCTTAAGAGAGCCTTCGCCCTCCTTGTATACTCACAGCCGGAAACTCCCATCTTCTTTCATCTTTTCAGGCATGAGGGCGGGTTGAACGACGATATCCAGTGGCCGGTGGGTGGGGCAGGCGAATTTGCCAGGTCTATTGAAAAGCATTACCTGGCTTCAGGGGGAAAAGTCCATTACGGCAGCCGTGTCGATAAAATCCTGACTGAAAATGATAAAGCAGCAGGCGTCAGGCTCGTTGACGGCAGCGAACACAAAGCGGACATCATCATCTCGAACGCCGACGGGCGCAAGACGATTCTCGATATGCTGGATGGCAGGTACCTGAACAATATCGTGCGTGGATACTGCGCTCCCTTGTCGGACGAGACGCCCTTTGCTATTGATGTCTTCCTGGGGGTTAACCGGGACCTGTCCCGCGAACCCTCATCGCTGATTTTATTGCTGGATCAACCTGTGACTATAGCCGACCATAGATACGAGAGCATTGAGGCTCAGCTATATGGTTTCGATAAAACCATGGCCCCGGCCGGCAAGGGCGTCATCAAAGTCGAGCTTCCGGCAAGCTATGCTTACTGGAAAAAGCTCTACACTGAGGATAAAGAGAACTATAAACAAACCAAACAAATGGTCGCCGAAAAAATAATCGACATCCTGGAGAGCCGCTTCCACGGATTAAAAAACCAGGTCGAGGTTGTCGATGTTCCCACTCTGATGACATGGGAACGTTTCATGGGAGGGAGCCAGGGATGGTTCAATCTGCCGAACCGGATCTTTTCCTTCAGTCTCAGGGAAGATACTTCGGACAAGAAATTTGAGTACACACTGCCTGGCTTATCCAACTTCTATTTCGTGGGTGTGTGGGCCACTATGACGGGGTCGCTCTTTCACAATGCCAACTCAGGCAAGACCGTCATCCGGCGCATCTGCAAGACAGAAGGAAAAAAGTTTACCAGTTCAGGTTAATTCGATCTATAATATTAAAGCCAGGGTATGTTATGTGAACTCCGGCGTCAATCGTAAACTCTGTGTGCCGGTTGAAAACTGCCAGCCTGTTAAAGGGGGTTAAATGAGTAATTTTGAATTCTATCTGAAAAAGGCCGGGGACTTTCACGGGCATGTCTGCGCCGGAATCGCCCTGGGTACCAGGATGGCCCTGACAGCTATGAAAGGCCTGGGAATGGAACCCGGGGTGAAGAATAAAAACCTGATAGTATATACTGAGATCGACCGCTGTATGACCGACGCTGTCCAGGTAGTTACCGGCTGTACTCCTGGACACCGTTCCCTGAAATATATCGACTACGGGAAATTCGCCGCCACCTTTGTCGATCTGAATACCGGTAAAGCTCTCAGGGCTTCCATCAAGGAAAGCTTCGATAGCAGCGGACCTGTTGAGGAGGTCGCCCGGACTATCGCCCTGACCCCGGACAGGGATTTAGTGATCCTCCAGGAGGTGAAAGTCGACATCCCTGAGACCGATCTACCCGGGTCCCCGCGAAAAAAAAGCTACTGTTTGATCTGCGGTGAAAGGGTCATGGACGGACGGGAAATCCTCCGCAATGGAAAAGTATTGTGCCGGGCTTGCGCCAACGGCAAATATTATACCGAAATAAAAACCGGAAGTACTGAAGTAGAGGACAGGCTGTCACGCCATTGATCAGTCTTTAGTTCCACTTTCCCCAAAGCCAGCTACCGAATTACACCTCACCTTTTGACAGCACAATTTTAATTATGATAACATAGCTGCAAGGCTCCAGAGCTGTTTCACCTAAATCCCGAAGCTGTCGGGACAGGGTAAGCAGCCGGTATCTTTCGTTTGAAGGATCGACGGCAGCGCTGGAAACGGTGTTGTTTCCCGGATCGGAAAGGAGAAAAGCATGGAATCAGTCTGCTCCATACTGGCGCTTCCCGGTTATCCGGAAGCGCTTTTTGCTTTTCAGACTTCCTCACCTTCATGCCGGTATACCGTCAACACTTCAACACTGAAGAGTTGATAGCGAGAGCCCGGGTCCAGTCAGCCGGTTATTAAAAAAAGGCCATATTCTCTGAAGCTGTTCAGCCTGAGTCCTGCCGGGTGCGGGATATGGTGAACAGCCGGTCTCCGCCTGTGGCGGGGCGACGGTAAAGCTGGAAACGGCTTTATCCCCGAATTGGAAAGGAGATGGGGAATGAAAACATAGTGAGTGAAATTTGAGATTCTAATGATAAAAATGGGCAGGTATTTCAGAGATTATTAAAACGACAAACAATTTTAAGGAGAATTCATGAGAATTAAACATAGCTATATAATCCTGGCATTACTGATAAGTACCCTGTTAGTCCTTTCGATAGCCGGCTGCTCCGGCCCAACGACAACTCCCGCTTCTTCACCGCCGGCAACCACCCCCGTTCAGAATCCTGGTCCTATTTCTTCCGTGATAACAACACAAACACCTTCATCAACCCCTTCAGTAGCTCCATCTCCTACCCAGGCTGCACCTGTTACTCTTAATATATCCGTAGCGGCCAGCCTGACTGATGCTATAAAAGAAATCAACAGCCTCTATATCAAAGATAGACCCCAGGTGACCATCACTCCTAATTTTGCTTCTTCCGGGACATTGCAGCAACAAATTGAAAATGGAGCTCCGGTGGATGTGTTCCTTTCGGCAGCCCAGGCTCAAATGGACAATTTACAAAAGAAAGATTTGATTGTAAACGATACTCGCCGGAATTTTGTCATGAACGAGGTCGTTATGATTGTCCCGGATGACAGCACACTGGGACTCACCAGTTTCAACGACCTGGCTACCGATAGAGTAGAGAAGGTGGCGGTCGGGGACCCTAAGTCAGTTCCTGCTGGAACCTATGCTCATCAAGCTTTTGATCAATTGGGTATTACCGCCCAAATTCAGCCTAAAGAAATCCTGGGCAGTGACGTGCGCCAGGTCTTAACTTATGTGGAAAGCGGCAACGTGGATGCCGGAATAGTGTACTCGACCGACGCTATGATCTCCAGTAGAGTTAAAGTAGTAGCCAGCGCTCCGGCAGAGATCAATGCCAAAATCGTCTACCCGGTAGCCGTGATTAAAGCCAGCAGGATTCCGGATGCTGCGAACGATTACCTGAACTTCTTATTCAGCGTCCAGGCGAAAACGGCTTTTGAAAAATACGGTTTCACACCGATAAGCAATTAACTCTGTTTCGGATAATTCTTTTGAGGTAAATCTGTGACGGAAGCATATCTGTCGCCATTATGGATTTCTCTGAGGACAGTCCTGGTAGCGACGGCAGTCACCTTTTTCCTGGGGATTGCCGCCGCCCGCTGGATGGCGCGTTATAACGGGCGGCTTAAAAACCTGATCGACGGGATTTTTATATTGCCCCTGGTGCTGCCGCCTACCGTAGTCGGTTTGGGTCTGTTGCTGGTCTTCGGTAAAAACGGCCCCCTGGGAGCGCTGTTGGCACTGTTTGACACCACGATCGTGTTTTCCTGGTGGGCTACTGTGATTTCAGCAGCGATAATGTCTTTCCCTCTGATGTATATGACCTCCCGGGGGGCATTCGAACAGGTAGACAGCCATGTGGAGGATGCCGCCCGGACGCTGGGAGCCTCCGAATGGCGTCTCTTCTGGTCGGTCACTTTGCCTCTGGCCTGGCCGGGAATCGCCGCAGCCACCGTGTTGGCCCTGGCCCGCTGCCTGGGAGAGTTCGGCGCTACCCTGATGCTGGCCGGCAACATTCCCGGGAAAACCGCCACCATTCCTGTAGCGATCTATTTTTCCATCCAGGCCGGTGATATGAACCAGGCCCTTGTTCTGGTCGGGATAGTTCTGATGATCGCCTTCGCTACCCTGTTCGCAGTAGCCTACTGGAAAGGCAAAACATATAAAGCCAGGTCTTCTATAGTGACTCGTGAGAGTGTGGAATAACATGACTATCTCAGCAATAAAAAAATACTTACCAATACCGGATTTCAAACCGGAGGCAAGCTGATGCTGGAAGTCCGCGTAAAAAGGAAGCTGCCTGGATTCAATCTGGATGTAGCTTTTTCCGTCAACCAGGAAATACTGGCTATACTGGGACCCTCTGGATCGGGAAAGACTATGACATTGCAGTGCATTGCCGGGCTGGTCCGGCCGGAAGAAGGTTATGTCAAGCTAAATGACAAGGTGTTGTTGGATTCGGCCAATGGAATTAATCTGCCTGCACAGATGCGCCGGGTAGGGTTTGTTTTTCAAAATTACGCCCTGTTCCCCCATTTAACAGTCAACCAGAATATCGGCTACGGCATCCGCCATCTCCCGGCTGCGGATGTTAAAGACCGTGTCTCTGAACTGCTGGAGAAAATGAATATCCAGCGGTTGGGCGACCGCTATCCCCGGCAGTTGTCCGCCGGACAGCAGCAAAGAGTCGCCGTAGCCCGGGCCCTGGCGCCTGAACCGGAGGTCCTGCTGCTGGATGAACCCTTTTCTGCCCTGGACTCCCTGGTGAAAGAACGTCTTCAACTTGAGCTCCAGGCTTTGCAGCGCTTCTATAAGGGTATTATCCTGTTTGTCACCCATGATTTAGCGGAAGGTTATAAGCTCAGCACGAAAATCGCAGTTTTCGAATCGGGGCATATCGTTCAGCACGATCACAAGGAAAGAGTGGTCTCCTGCCCAACCAATCATACCGTTGCCAGACTGGTAGGATTCAAGAATTTGATGGAAGGCCGCATTGACCACATTAAGGACTCGGAAGCACTGGTTCATGTGCCGGAACTGGGAGGCCCTGTCAGGTCTTTCATCTCCCCCAATCAATCCCTGGCAGTGGGCCAGCATGTTACAGTGGGAATCCGACCGGAATATATCCAGTTCCGGGACAAACCGGGGGAAAACACCTTTTTATGCACCATGGACCGGGTTGTAGAGGGAGTAACGGCGACCAACTGCTATTTTCATGTTAATACTGCCGATATAATGCGTCATTATATTATGGCGATACTGTCCAGATCCGACTCCGCGGTAGTCCGGGAGGGCCAACCCCATCATCTATACCTGCCGCCGGAGCATGTGGTCGTGATCACCAGCTAGCACAGCGCCGTGATAAAGTTGAAAATTAACAATTCCTTTCACCGCGTGCACCCAGGGTGTGGAGGGGATTCAGGCAAGGGGTGATATTATTCATCTTTCATGTACCGGATGGCCATTGGTTTTTATACAAAGCGTCTGAAATATATGCCGGTCTGTCATGCTGGAGGCCTCTCTCCCCTTCCTTAATCATTAATTCCGGTCCATCGGAACTCAGGACGGGGATGAACCCGGGGCGTCTTTATCGCGTCACATATAGATTCTCTGCCTTGAAACCGGTCGCTGATGGCAGTCCTTTTATATCTGTATTAATATTATAATAATATGATAATTGTATAGTGTAATGTAAGGAGAAACAATGCCGGAATTTTTTAAGGTGGTCTCCCCGCTGGAAGCCCTCCGCACTCTCGATTTATATCTGACCTCTTTGACCGATATTGAGGAAGTGAATATTACCGGAGCGCTGGGAAGAACCACCGCTGAGACTATACGGGCTCCGGCTGATCTGCCCTCCTTCCGCCGTTCCACCATGGACGGGTATGCTGTTTACGCCGCCGATACCCATGGCGCCAGTGAAGGCCTGCCGGCTTATCTTCGAGTGGCCGGAGAAATGCCTATGGGTCGCCTGTTCCCCCTTATCCCGCACCGGGGTGAAGCTGTAGTCGTCCATACCGGCAGTCCCCTGCCCGAAGGGTCCGACGCCGTGGTGATGATCGAGAATACCCAGCAGGTGAATGACTCCACAATCGAGGTAATGCGTCCGGCAGCGAAGGGGGAAAACCTGATCGAGGCCGGAGACGACATCAGATCAGGAGATCTGCTTTTTTCGTCCGGCCACCTCTTGAGACCGCAGGATATCGGAGGCCTGGCGGCTCTGGGAATCACCGCGATAAAGGTCTTCCGGCAGCCCAGGGTCGGGATTATCTCGACCGGCGATGAAATTATCCCTCCCGAAAAGGAGCCTTCGCCGGGCGAGGTCCGCGATATAAATTCCTACACCATTTCGGCTCTTGTCCGGCAGGCCGGGGGAGTGCCGGTATGCCGGAGTATTGTTCCTGACAACCTGGAACGATTGAAACAGGCGGCCTCGGCCGGACTTGAACAGGCGGACCTGCTGGTGATCTCCGCCGGCAGCTCGGTCAGCATCCGGGATATGACTGCCGCCGCAATCACCTCTCTGGGAAATCCCGGAATCCTGGTCTACGGGGTAGCTGTCCGCCCGGGCAAGCCGACTATCCTGGCCGCAGCCGGCAACAAGCCGGTTTTCGGTCTGCCCGGTAACCCGGTCTCGACCGTAGTGACCTTCGACCTCTTCGTGAGACCGGCCATATATAAAGTGGGAGGCTGCCGCCAGCCGCCGGAAAGACCGCTGACCACGGCCCGTTTGACTCATAATATCCCTTCCATTGCCGGACGCGAAGACTACGTACCGGTAAAGCTGGAACGCCGCAATGAAGAGTGGCTGGCTACGCCTGTGTTTGGCGAGTCCAATCTCATAACCACCCTGGTACGGGCGGACGGGCTGGCCGTCGTGCCCCTGGATATCAACGGCCTTTATGCCGGGGAAACTGCCCGGGTAAGGCAATTTTAAAGGGAGCAATCAAAGTTCATGCCGAGAAACGTCTATTTAACGGATATACCCCTGGAAGAGGCTTTTCAGAGCTTCTATTCCGCTCTGGAACAGGATCAGTCGTCCGGACCGCTGGGAGGAGAAAAAGTCCCGGTGACCGAATCGCTGGGAAGAACCACCGCCGGGCCGGTCTGGGCCAGGACCTCCTCCCCTCACTATCAGGCAGCGGCCATGGATGGCATCGCTGTCAACGCCGCAGATACTTACGGGGCTTCCCGGACTTCTCCGGTGACCTTAAAGATCGGCGTTCAGACCTTCTGGATCGATACCGGAGGCCCATTGCCGGAGGGCTGCAATGCTGTGATCATGGCGGAAGACGTGCAAACCCTCCGCCAGGACGAAGTAGAAATCCGGGCGGCGGC
>JAQULX010000027.1 GCA_028718465.1 Dehalococcoidales bacterium
TGGAAGAGATAGTCGGCCCGGAGAACATCAGCCGGGAACCGGCGATCATGGAAAGCTACAACCAGGTCTGGGGCAACAAGCTGGCTTTCGGCGATAAACGGCACAATCCGCCGGCGGCAGTCCTGCTGCCGGCCAATGTCGGGGAAATCCAGAAGATCATCCGCTACTGCAACAGGCAGGGCATCCTGTTCAAGGCCTCCGCCCGCGCCTTTGAATATGTGGCAACCTACCTGGCCCACCAGCGGGGCATCCTGCTGGAGTTGAGGCGGATGAACCGCATTCTGGAAATCGATGAAAAGAACATGCATGCTGTAGTCGAGCCGTACGTGCCGGTATACCAGTTGCAGGATGCCGCTGGAAAGGTCGGCCTTTATACCGGAAAGCCTGGTGTGGGCTACAGCGCCTCGGTCATTTCCCTGGCCTGCTGCCATCAGGAGATGACCATCTCCCAGTTATATACCAGCGGCTACGGCCGCAACGTGCTGGGCTGTGAATGGGTCCTGCCCACCGGGGAGATATTGAACCTGGGGACAGCCAACCGGGAAAGCGGCTGGTTTTCCGGAGACGGGCCGGGATTCAGCCTGCGAAGCATCCTGAGGGGACGGGCCGGAGCTAACGGCGGCAACGGTGTCATTACCAAATGCAGCGTTAAGCTGTATCCCTGGTATGCCGATGCGCCGACCAGCTATGAGATGAAAAGGGAACCGGGTGAAGTTATTTCAGCCGCCCAACTGGAAAAGGTGCCGGACAACTACCGGGCCCTGATTCTTACCTTCCCCGATACGGAGAAGATGATGAAGGCTTCCACGGAAATCGGCCAGGCTGAACTGGCCTGCATCGTGGCCCCGGCTTATCTTAATACCGGGTTCTTTGAAGAGGGCAACGACGAAAATTACGCCAGGATTAAGGCCGGAAAAAATCCGGCTCCGGAAAAGATCGCCCGGTCAGTGCCGATCTTTATCAACGGTCATTCGAAACGAGAACTGGCCTACCGGGAGAAGGCCGTATTGCATGTAATGGAAAAATGGGGCGGCTGCCTGGATGAAGAACTCAATGATCCCAGGATCGTCGCCCAGCGGTTCCAGTACCAGATGTGGTCTACCGGCATTGGAGGTATTCGCCCCACCGGCGATTTCATGGTCTCTATCCAGGGCGCCGACGGCTCCACTGAAATGCAGCTTAACTACCGTCCGGTGGAGTTCAACGCCTTTGAACCGTTCCGCAATCGCGGTGACATCGTCCAGCCCAATATGGGCATGTCCTACCGTCCCATGGAGCATTTCGCCCTGGGCTCTTCCGGCGGCATCGCGACCGGATACGACCCCTGGGACCCGGAATCACTGGCGTCCGCCAGAAAATACATGGATATGTGTTATGATATCAACAGCCCCTTCCGGCATTTCAGCTATACCAATCGCGGCGCTATGATGCAGGTAGAGGATATCGAGCATGTCCACCAGAGATGGGGACCTATGTACGATCATGCGGACAAATGGCTTCAAAAGGTCAGGAATATGCTGGACCCCAACCGGGTCTGCGACTGGACCGGCTACATCCCTCCGGAGTATTCCAGCCCGGAAATCCGGAAAGAGTGAAAGTCATTTTATCCATACTGATGCCAGTCGGAATGGCCATTAAAAGCAGCCGGAAGGTATTTTCGAAATAGATACGCTGACTTAAGAGCCGCTGTTGAAGCGGCTCTGGTTTTTTTAATATCAGCCTGGATTATCTTTTAGCTGCGTTATCTGGACTTGCGTCGGACAACCAGAATAGCCGCCGCTGCAATCGCCACTGCTGCTGTTATTCCCACCAGCATCCAAAAAAACAACGATCCCGTTCTGCTGTCAGACACCTTCTCCGAGACTGCCTCAGGAGCCAGTTCCTGGATATCCACTGCCGGCAGGTCGCTCTCCTCTGATGGCAGACTGGCAATGCTGCCGGTATCGGTAGTCCGGGTGGCGACCGGTGTTTCCGGAGCGGCTTCTGCCGGACTGGTTGACGGAGGAGTGGGACTGGGCTCCTCCGGAGGAGGCAGAACGCCCAGCAAAGCGTACTGAGAGAAATGGTCTATTTGAGCTGAGACTGTCCTGGTTTCTCTATCTAACTGGCCGGGAAGTTTAGCCCAGCCGGAACCGTCCCAGAAAGCGATGTAAAGGTCCTCTTCGTTCATTCTGTCAGGCAGGGCAGCAGGGTCATAGCTGAAGCTGAGTCTAACGGCGGGATCAAAGGCAGCCCCATCCGGACCGAAGCTGTAAGCCAGGACCAGGGAGTTATCCGCCGGGGGAGCCGGAGGATCAGACAGGGTCTCGAGGGTGAGGGCTGAGACCAGTTCCCGGACATTCCTCGTTATCCTGGTGCCCTTGTTCCATTCCAGGGTCAGCTTGCCGTCAGCCGATTTAAGCTGGGCGGCCGTCCGGGTGCCGCTGCTGCCGGTCTTCAGGGTGGTCGGCGAGGTCCAGCCGGTCAGCTTGATTGTCAACGAACTGCTGCCGCCACCGCCACCACCTCCACCACCGGAAGAGGGTTTAGAAGTTGTGAAAGCCATCTCTTCGCCGTGGCTTGTCCCGTCACCTTCAGCCCTGGCTTCATAGAAATATCTCGTCCCCGGAGTTAGCCCCTCCAGGTTAAAGCTGAAGGGCCCGGCGCCGGTCAAATCTTCAGGCTGAGTCTCATTGGGGTAAGGCCCACCCTTTTCCACGCCCCAGACGAAGGAGACCTTCACCGCAGAAGCACTGCCCGGATCGACTAACTCACCTTCAAAAGTCGCCGCATTCTGTTTTATATTCCGGGCTGCCAGGGTAATTACTCCAGGCGGCCGGACCGCCGGCGCGGAAGTAGTAAAAGTCTTATCCTCTCCCCCGATAGTGATATCGCCTGCCTGCGCCGCCGCCCGGAAATGATAGGCTGTGAGAGGACTCAAGCCGGTGATTTTGCTTTCAAAGATCCCGGCCGCAGTCGCTTCTTGGGGCTCCGTCGTATTTCCATACTCGGTAGTCTTACCCCACTCAAAGTAGACCTGCACACTGGAGAATCCGCCCATATCGGTAAGGTCGCCGTACAGCCTGGCTGAAGTAATTGCAGGATCAGCCCCGATAGTCGCCACAGCAGGAAGAGTTATTTCCTGTTCAGTCTTAAAGATGATCTCCCCCCCGCTGGACGTGCCGTCTCCAACTGCCTGGGCCCGATAATAGTAGATAGTATCCGGAGCCAGCCCGGTCAAATCAGTCGAAAAGGCTCCCGGGGAAGTCAGCAGGGCCGGGTCTCCCGGCAGAATTCCGCCGGCCTCTCCTCCGGCCGCTCCCCATTCAAAGCTTAACTCCACACTGGAGGCTGTCCCCAGGCTGATCAGGCTTCCATGCAGAGTCGCTGAGGTGGAAGTCAGGCCGCTAACCTCCCAGGTGGATACCGAAGGGGGAACCAAGGTGGGTAATGACGTACCGCACCAGGTTGGCTGGTAGTCATCTCCAGGCAAATTCGTTATCCGGCAAAGACCGCTCCCGTCGGCATTTACGATACTTATCTCGCTGTTGGGCATGCTATCAACCATGTAATAGCTGCTGGAGAAGACAATTTTTGTACCATCCTGGGACCATTCCGGCCCGGAAGTTCCATGGGCGCTATCAGTAATCTTTTTCAGTTCACTGCCGTCAACATTGATTAAAAATATCTCATCGTGGTTATGAGGATCCTGAGTAAAAGAACAAAAGGCTATCTGGTTCCCGTCCGGAGACCACGCCGGATCAATGCTGCCCGCTGAGTGAGTTAGCCTCCTGACATCGCTGCCGTCAGAATTCATAATATATATCTCGGAATTCCCATCACGCAGTGATTCAAAAGCTATCTGCCGGCCGTCCGGCGACCAATTTGGAGATCTGTTCGCGGAAGAAGTATCGGTAATTCTGGTTGTACCGGTGCCATCAGAATTCATAACATATATTGCACTTATGCCGTCTCTTTCGGACACAAAAGCAATCCTGGAGCCGTCCGGAGACCAGGCAGGCAACTCATCTGCCGCCGGGTTATTGGTTAAGTTTTTGATATTACTGCCGTCGGCATCAGCCACCCACACCTCGGAATCAAGCGTAAATGGCAGGCTTGGCGCTCCCGAACAGTTCATAAAGGCCAGTTTGGCTCCATCCGGAGACCAGGCAGGAAAGTTAAACGGACTCATAGGAGGATTAAAAAAGTGTCTTAGATCACTCCCGTCGGCGTTCATGACATATATTCCGCAGGAAGAATCATAGTTAGAGATAAAAGCGATTTTCCCTGCCGGAGGTGTAACCCAGGTGTTGAACATCTCCTGTTTACCATAAACGGGATAATTCCCGATTGCTGTAGCTCGATAATAATAGGTGGTGTCCGGGGACAGCCCTTCTATCGTGGCTTGGAAGTCGCCGGCTTGCGTTAGAGTCCGGGGTTCAGTTGAGTCGGTATATTCATCGAAAGAAGTGCCGTAATCAAAAAAAACATCGACGGATTCCAGTGTGCCCAGACTGGCCAAATTGCCGTTAAAGGTAGCTGATGTGGAGGCAGTATTGGTAGCAGGACTGGTAGTTACAGCGGGTACTCCGATTGCTTCAGAGGCGCGAAGAGCGTTAATCCTGCCGTAATGCCAGTAAATACCGGTCCCGGAAACCGGGTCGGCTGAGGCCTCGATGCGGCTGCGGACCGAGGCATTGCTGACGCCATAGGATGAATCCCAGACCAGAGCTGCCAGCCCGGCTACCAGAGGAGCCGCCATTGAGGAGCCGCTTAAATAGCCATAATTCATATCGGAAGACACAACGCATTCATGATTCGGAAGGGTAGAATAAATATGCGCGCCGGGAGCCGCCAGGTCCACCCAGTTGCCGTAAGTGGAGAAATGAGCTCTTATATCATATTGGTCTGTCGCCGCCACCGCGATGCAGTTGCTGTAATAGGCTGGATAAAAAGGACTTGAATTGGACTTGTTGCCCGCCGCAGCTACCACAACCGCCCCCTTGCTCCAGGCATAATTGACGGCATCTTCAAACAAAGCTGACGGCGAATCATTGCCCAGACTCAAATTAATTACCCTGGCCCCATTATCAGCTGCATGGATAATTCCGCCGATAATCCAGCTATTGTAACCCTCTCCATTATCACCCAGCACTTTCATATTCATCAGGCTGGAATCGCAGGCCAGCCCGGCCACGCCGGTTCCGTTATTGGCGACAGCCGCCGCGATTCCCGCCACGTGAGTGCCGTGACCGTACAGGTCGTCCACCGTCCGACTATCGGTGAAATTCTGGGCCGATACTATTTTGGCGGCCAGGTCCTCATGGTCCTTGTCAATCCCGGTATCCAGAATGGCAATGCGGATTTCCGAGTTCCCGGTAGAAACTTCCCAGGCTTCAGGCGCCTGAATCCGGTCAAGGCTCCATTGGTCGATAAAATGAGGGTCATCCGGTGCGCCGATAGCTCTGGCAATATAGTCCGGCTCGGCATACTCTACTGACGGATCGCTGTTGTAGTCCCGTACCTTTTCCAGTACACCGCCGGCCGGGACCTGGACCACCTGAACATCCAGATTGGGGATAACCTCAACAACTTCACCTCCCAGCCTGAGATTGGCTCCCTGGGCGGCTGCCGACATTACCCCTTGTTTGAATTTAACCAGGATACGGTCTGGAGCGTATTCCGGCGAGCTTTCTTCCTCGTCCCCTGCCGCCGGTATGCCTGACAGGATCAATCCGATGATAAGGCTAAAAACCACCGTAATCCGTATCACCCTTCTCATGGATGCTCCTTTGTGGGGTGCAATCGATGTTCGACTTTTTAAACCGGTTATGTAATGTTAAGGATAACATTTATAGAAAGATTTGTCCATATTTCAGGGGTTTTGCCGATGTTTATTGGGAGATAAATACCCAAACAGGTCTGGGTTAAATTTCAATTACAATGACCCGGCCTATACCACATGAAACGCAATAAATAACCCTGCCGCTCTTTTTCTCTCTCTTCTATAAACTGTTATTCTCTAAGGCTCCAGTAACGCTGGACCGATATATAGAGAATAACAATCAGGGGAATAATCAAGTAAATTATATTAACAATGATTGAAAAGGTATTATAGCTAAAATACAGGATTTTGGGTAAAATAATGGCCAGTGAAACGAGCCAGATCAATACTGATCCGCGCCACCAGAAGGTCAGGGCGCCACAATGGACATGGCATTATTCATTATGAACAAGGATTCCTGGAATAAATTACCATCCGACCTTCAGGAGGTTTTAATCGAGGCCGGTCAATGGCAGGACGAAGAAATAATGACGGATGATGAAAAACAAATACAGATTGGAGTCGATGCGGCTAAAGCAGCGAATCATAGTTTTACCAATCTTACTGAAGATGATTTGAAGGTCTGGAGGGACGCCGCCAGCGTGGCTCATGAACAATACATCACTGAATTCGAAGCTAAGGGATTGCCATCCCGGGCGGTATATGACAGGATGATGGAACTGATACAGCAGAACAAGTAATTTCCGTTATCAGGCGGGGCTGGAGTATTAATGACTCCGGCTCCGTCTAAACCTTTGTTTCAATGGGAAGGATACTCATAAACAGGGACCTGTAAGCTTAATAAAAATTTACTTGATATTCCGGAACGCTTTTTGAGAGGTGATAAATGAGCAATAAAAGGTATAAGATCAGGTATCCAAACCCGCAGCCGGATAGTGTTAAATTGGAGAGTAACGTTTCCGTTGTAATGAGAGACGGCATAAAAATGGCCGTCGATATCTATAAACCTTCGAAGGGAACCGGGCCATGGCCGGTCATCCTGGCATATTCACCTTTTCAAAAAGAACGTTCTTTCGAAAGCGCGAAGCCGGCATTCTATTGTGCCCACGGTTATGTATGTGTTCAAGCATCAGAAAGAGGGATTGGCTTCAACCAGGGCAAATTTGATATGTCGAGTCCGGTAGCTGCCAGGGACGGGTATGATTTGATCGAATGGCTGGCTGCCCGGCGATGGTGTAACGGGAACGTGGGTATGATGGGAGCTTCCGGCTACGGTGTTGCGCAATGGATTACTGCTCCATTGAATCCACCACACCTGAAAGCACTGGTTGTGCTGGCTACCACGGACAATTACCGCGGTCTGTGTTACCCGGGAGGCGTATTACGCAAACCATTCGTCTCGTATCTGGTCCCGGGATTCACTCAGGCTGCTTTATGGCCGGGGCCGATTCCCGGCAAGGAGCCACCTTCGAATATCCTCGGGAAAATCCTGGCTCATACTCAGGATGGACCGTTCTGGTGGAATCATGGTAGCGGCTGGAAAACAATAAGCAAGATCAAAGCTCCGGTACTTAACATCATGAATACCCCCAATAGACTGCATACCATGAGCCACTTAAGGTCGTATTCGGAAATTAAGTCGCCCAGGAAGCTCATAATTACTCCCTGGACGAATGAGAATTACCAGCCATGGATATTCGAAACTACATCCTTCAATGAGTATATATTAAGGTGGCTGGATTACTGGCTGAAGGGAATCGACACTGGAATTATGGATGAACCGGAAGTCGCCATCTATGACAATGGCACCGGCGAATGGAGATTTGAGAATGAGTATCCACTGGCGCGCGCATCCTGGAATCAATATTATCTGCATAGCCCTCAGAAGAAGAATTCGGGGACTATAAATAATATTCCGCCGGCAGCGACCGAAAAGGAGAATATTTTTTATAATATCAGTCTGAATACGGCTTTGATGACTTCATACGGAAAATCAGCCGTTACCAGATCTTCTGAACGGCCGAACTATGTCACCTATGTTTCGCCGCCTCTGGATGAAGACCTTCGAGTTTGGGGTCCGGTCAGCCTCACATTATATGCAGCAACAGCGGAAGAGATTACCACAGACTGGTCGTTCTTTGTAAAGCTTGGAGAAATGGTGCCGGAAGGTGTCCCCCTCAACCCGGTAACCGGACTGGCTGAAATCAAACCTGAAGCATCGGACTCGTTGGTCCCGGACGAGGTCCAGATATGGAGTTTTGGTAACTTGAAAGCAAAATTCAGGGAGCTTGATGAGAACCTGTCAAGCCCCGGGATACCGTGGCACCCGTTTAAAAACCCTGAGGACTTAAAGCCGGACACCGTTTATGAGTTCCAGATTGAGCTTCAACCCATTTTCAAAACCTTTAAGAAGGGGTGCCGTTTGTGGCTGAAAATTGCCTGTGATGATGCGCTGTATTCTCCATGGGATAATACTTCTCTCTATGTCGAGACTCCTTCTGTTCCAGAGAATAGTGAAATCACTATCTATTGCAATGATAGGTGTCCGTCGCATCTGGCTCTGCCGATTATCCCGGACGCGGAAGAGATAGCCCCGGTACCTTCAACTTTAAGAGATGCGGTCCCAGGCGCCCCACGGTTTACAACCTAAACTCATACCACGATGAGAACCGCATATTTACAAGCGTGTAAAACGTGAGAAATGCAGTTCCCACTTTGGTATTAGTATAGTACTACAGTTGCAGTTTGAAAGTTTGAATCCAGCTAAGTAAACCCGGAAAAATTATATATAGAGCCTAAGCTGAATTCACTTAGATGAATTTAACGTGACTAAGAGCAAACTGTACCTGATAAGTGCAACTGTAATACTAGACGATAATTTACGCACTTTATTATTCTGGGTATGTTCCTGGATATACTTTCCGCAGTTATCTTTACCGTTCCCATTATATATCCCGTAGTAACAGGATTGGGATTCGATCCCATATGGTTTGGAGTAATTATGGTGATCATCCAGGAGATGGGTTTGGTAACGCCGCCTGTTGGCTTGAACGTTTTCGCGCTGGGTTCGGTTACCGATGTCCCGATGACACAAATTTTTAAGGGAGTACTGCCATTTATAGCAGCTATGATATTTTGCGCAGTCTTACTGGTTCTCTTCCCTGAAATTGTCCTCTTCATACCGAATAGAATGTGAGATATCAGGCAATCAGCGGTCTTCATAAAATAGCTCTTATAATTATTGAAGACACTGAATGTTTCTCGATTTTATTGCTGCCGCCAAACGATTTGTCGGACCCGGATGATCTTCCGGCAAGCATTATAAACCAGATATTTTGTTTTGCACCGGATAGACTATAACCAGGTCAATTCGCGGCCGGCTGAGAGCATGGCACGGACATTCTCAAATTTGGAATCAAAAGGCGTCGAGCAGCCCGAACTTAAAATGAATCCGCCGTCTTTTCCAACCGCTTCAATAATTTGCCTGCAATAATCATACACCTGTTCCGGAGTGCCCAGGGTCAATAGAGAAGCCGGAACGTCGCCCTGGATAGCCATATGACCGTTCAAGATCTCTTTGGCTTTATATATATCGGTAGCGCCGTCAAGCTGAAGGATACAGCGGCCTCTGGGGAATTCCTTGAAATAAGGCAGGAACCGCGTCCAGTCGGAATCGCAATGGAAAGCTACATCAATATCAGCTTTATCCAGAGCATCGACAATTTCCAACCAGCCTGGAAGAACAATGTCTTCAAACGTTTTATTGTTAATGAAAGTGGATGAGCCGCGGGAGTTCGTAAAGAGCACTCTCCGGCAGCCGGTATCATCTGCCGCTTTTTTCAAATTGGCAATTATGTCAGGTACGCAAGCCTGGACGGCAGCCTTGACTTTATCTTGCGTCCGCCTCAGGTCCATGGAGAATTTCGCCAGCGAACGGTGGAAGGAGAAGGTTTCAAAAGGATGACTGCCGATTCCGGTACAACCACCGCTAAGAAAAGTGATTCCCCGGGCTTGCCACTTATCCCTGATAGCATTAGCCAACTGGCTTTGTTCCTCAGCCTGGCGGTCACGTTCTTCTTTCGGCGGCAAACCAGGGTTCATCCGCTGCAACAACCGTTCCATAAGAGCATTTAAGCCATTCTGAATGACGTAATCATAATCCCCGGGCAACATAACCTCTTCTTCAATAATCTGATTGGGGGTGTCATCGGGGAGTTCCTTTCCGGGCAAGAGCGTTTTCAGAGTGAAAGGTTTAGAGCCTCCTAACAGGACCGGAGATACCATGATATCCCAGCCGCCAAGTCCGTCAAATGTCTGTTCACGGGCGGCCTCAGCTTTGACAGGGTCCAGATAATCCTTCTGCGTAATACCGGCGTAGACTGCGGCAAATTGCTCGATACTCGGACCGGACAGGATTTTATCGATTTTCTCTAATCTGATGGTCTTCTGAAGCCGTTCTTCATTGGTCATAGCCCCTGTATTTTTCATTATTTATTCCCTGCCTCCGCAAAAGATTTAGCCAGATTTACTGCTGCAACTGCATCATGCCCCCAGCCATCAGCTTCCACCTTCTGGCAAACAAAGTCGTCCATCATTCCTCCGCCTATCATGACCTTTAAATCATTTCCCAGTCCGGCACTTTTTAAGGCTTTGACGGTTACTCCCATATTCGAGAAAGCCAGTGTAAGCAAACCGGACAAGCCAACTATTTTAGCTCCGGTTTCCCGAACCTTGTCCACAAACGCCTGGGGCGGTACATCGACTCCCAGATCATAAACCTCAAAACCGTTGCAGCGCAGCATCGATATCACAATATCCTTGCCGATATTATGGATATCACCCTGAACAGTACCGAACACAATCCTGACTTTAGAATTATCACCGGCCTCATTGGTAAGTCCGGGTCCGATCAACTGCATTACCTCATTAAATATCTCGGCCGAAGCAACAAGATCACAAACAAAGTAATCCCCTTTGGAAAAACGTTCACCTACATCTTGCATGCCGTAGCGGCAGGCTTCGATGATAGCCACAGGCGCAGTTTTGGCATCCAGTTGTTCCTTAACTGCGGCTAACAGCTTTTCTTCATCGAGATCAGCCATCAAATTTCTTAATGTTTTGATTTCTTCAGTCATCCCAATTCTCCCTTACATGATTCAAAGATTGCTTATCACTCAATTATATACCAATTCGGCATTTATATCAGGTACTTATTAACCCGCTTTATTAATATCTATCGAAAAATGACATTATCCCTGGCGCAAGCGGCAAGCCTTAATTAATGCAAGACTTAGGTTCTCTTTCCTTCCGGTTGTTGGCTTTCCTTTGCTGTGCTAGAATTGGGGGCATGAGTTATGGCGATTTTGGACAAAAGCCAGTCAAACGCTTTAAACAACCTTGGGATTTTTTGTTTGGTCTGTTCTTCATACTCACAGTCATCAGCATTTCTAGCATAAGCCTTGATTTTATCTTTCCAGAACGAGTATTTGACCCAATCAATCAATCTATTATCGGTATAGCATTCAGGATTAATGAACTTCTTGCCCCTGTTGATTTGGTTATGACTATTATTAGTTACTTTAAACGCAAAAGTTAAAAACTCAATTATCCTTATTAACCTAAAAAATAGTACGTATAATATATTCCCAACGATAATAAAAGTGAGTATGAAATACCCAATAAATTCTAGATATCCCATCTCAATCCATCCTCAAATGTTGTCCATGCCTATCCTTAACCACGCCAGCACCCAAATCTTTCACTCTAGGTTTTCTTGCACTTCTTATTCTTGCTGATTTTCTAAGCCGGTTTTTACGCTCAATATCATATGTTCTATTTACAATCGGTCTTATCGTAACTTTCCTTTTGCTTAATACATCAGTTTTAGCGGGTGTGGTTAACACTTCAACATGCGGTTTTGAGGTGCGCACTACATCCACCCAGCTTTTAATCGTGTAGTTTATTCCGGCTTTCTCTGCGGGTGTTTGACCTTTAAGGCTTTCATGCGGTCGCATAAAGTTATACCATGCCAGAAAACCTGCCAGGAATTTGTCAGCGGTTTCTACACTCTTAAGACCTCTAAGTGATTTCGTGCGGTCTTTTAATGTACCATGCCAGCGTTCGATTAATTCGCTGTTATATCCGGTCTTGTCCTTATCAAACGGATCAGTAACAACGTGTTTAGCTTCAGAGCCAAACACTTTTTCTATTGCCTCTCGATATCCACCCCATCCATCCGTAATGATTGTTAAGGTTTTCTTAGGATTACGCTTAGCTCTGGTCTTGGCAATTTGCAATAATTCAGCGATATCCTTACCCTCTCGATTGTGAGAAAGCTTTGTGCCTAGCAGAAAGCGTGTCTTGCTATCGATGATATCAATACACCAGCGTTTTTCACCATCCAATTTTAAAACGGTTTCATCTGCTATCCACTTATCACCCACTTCAGGGTGATAATCCTTGAATAGTTCTATAGCTTTATCGGTATATTTAGTAATCCATCTATAAACGGTCTTGCTGGATGGATAATTGCCATAGTGAGTATTCAGGTTATCTCGAATCTCATTGATGCTATCACCCTTGTAATAGTTATCTACGGCAGATGATACCTGTTGATAAGGGGTTTTCATCTGGAATAGATGGTCATTGGGATTAAATTTCTTATTACATACTTTGCACCAATAAAGCTGATTGCCTTCACGGTGACCAAATTTAACCACGGCATTTGAACCGCAAAGTTTGCAGACTGGTTTATTGCTTTGTTTTATTTCGTTCATTATTAGAAACTCCTAATTGCCTTAATTCATTTCCAATATCATCAAGCTTATCAAAAAGTTTTTTTCTATCCTTTTTATCTTCGTTAGATTCTTTTTGTAAAAAAATCCCTGCTAATATAAAACAGAATAATCCACCATAAACAAATATTTGGGCTGTGAGGGTGTTTTTTATTTCTTCAAAAAATAGTACACCCAATGCGATACCGACTGCTCCTAAACCCATCCAAAAGCTAGTTCTCATTATGATCCTCCCTATAAGCCATCTTAGGGAGGTGATTATCTTAAGCACAGGACGCCTCCCTTATGCTTAAGTTGAGGATATACCATCGTGTAAGAAGTATCAACCTGTAGTAAACAGAACCAAGACTTAAGTAACATTGACAATATAGTTTATATGAAGTATACTTTTTACATTAAATAAACTACTATAATAGAGTTCAAGTTTTGTTCCTTTCACATGGAACAAGATAAATTTGCGGGAGTCTTATAGCCGTTAATAGTGGACAGCCGAAATATCGTCAAACTGGAGGCTCTACCGATTGCCCGAGAAACAGGGGGATTTAGATAAGGAAGATAAAATCAATGAGATAATTTCAATCCAGCACCAGTTGGCCCGCGGCCTGGCGCCTTACGCGCTTGAATCCTGGTGCAAGCTGGATATGACGTTGGCCCAGCTAAAAAGCCTGTTTATCATCACGAGTAAAGAGGCGACCAATTTCAGGTCACTGGCCCGGATACTGGAAGTGACACCGGGAAACGTCACCGGTATCATCGACCGGCTGATGGAGCAGGGACTGGTAGTCCGCAAACAAGACCAAATCGACCGCCGGGTCATTCAGATTGAAGCTACTGAAAAGGCCCGGGACATTCTGGCAACCCTCACGGATTTTCATAATAAAGAAATAGTCAGTCTGCTGAGATATATGAACCAGGACGACCTCGATTCGCTTTGCCGCGGTCTACAGGGACTATTCGGCGTGCTGAAGCAACTCCAGACAGAAAAAGGCTGTACACCTGCCGCTAACTGAACAGCCAAATATCAGGCATATATTCAGGATATCTTTGAAATTAAATCAGTCCGATATGGAGAGGTAATATTATGCGACTCTGGCGAATAACTACACTGGTAACATTTTTGGTTATCGTAGTTTCCCTTGTAACCGCCTGCGGCTCTAACGCGTCACAGACAACAACCCAGCAGTGGAAAGTATCCAGGGGTGATGTGACTATCAAGGCCAACGGCAGTGGAAAGGTCGAGGTTGATATAGACTCCAAACCGTCTTTCGGGACCGGAGGAAAGGTCACCAAACTAAACGTTAAAGAGGGTGACAGAGTCACTGAAGGCGCTGTCCTGGCTCAACTGGAGACCGATAACCTGGAACTGGCACTATCCCAGGCTAAGGCTGCCGAAGCCCAGGCAAAACTGGCTCAGGTCCAGGCCGAGGTTGGGGAAGCCAGGGCCACTCAGGACCTGTACTCAGCCCAGTTTGCTTTGGACCAGATCAAGGCCGTCAGTGATATCAAAGACAAGATCATGCAGATTGAATGGGAGATCCAGGTCATGGAAGTCAACCGCTCCCAGGCCCAGGCTACCGGCAACAGCACCTCGGCAAAGGCCCTTAATGAATCCATCCGGCAGAAGAATCTCGAGCTGGCCGAACAGAACCAGAAGCTCCAGGACTTGCTGGCCAAGGATGAATATGCCGGAGTAGCCCCTTATGAGGTGAAGTCCTTTACTATCGGGGGACAGCGCTACGACCGGCTGGTAGTAGATGATGTCCGCATGAAGCAGCAGCAGGTTTTGCTGGCTGAGAAAGCCATCGAACAGGCTAAAGCCAATGTCGAACAGGCTAAAATGAATCTGGAGCATGCCGCGAAGGCAGTCCAGGTAGCCCAGAAACAGCTCAATGATGCTACCATTACTACCCCGATCAAAGGCATG
>JAQULX010000028.1 GCA_028718465.1 Dehalococcoidales bacterium
CTTTTGTACCCGATCAGTTAAAACGTCTATCTTGTTAGTCTCTTCTACACTTAATAAGTTTACAGCCATTTTTCCCCTCCCAGTTGCTCCATTTTTACTTCTTTTTTATGATCAAATCAACATGATTGCGAAAATTATTATATTTAGTAGCGCCTTTTCCTGAGTTCAATCAAATTATCACTATTTAATCATTATGCCAGGTAGATACATGGCGATTTGCGGGAAAGCTATTACCAGAGTCAAGATCACTATTATGGATGTTAAAAACGGCCAAATTCCTTTGAATACCTGGTACATAGGCACTTCACTGATCATCCCGGAAATCACGAATACATTCATGCCTATAGGAGGAGTAATTAAAGCCATTTCACACATCATGACAAAAATAATTCCAAACCATATAGGATCAAATCCCAGGTTATCCATGATAGGCAAGAAGATGGGAAGTGTAAGCACCGTCATGGCCATGGTATCCATGATGGCACCCAAAAGTAAATAAACGAGAAGTATGATTACCAGAACCACATATCGTGAGACTGCTAAATCCCCCACGAAAGCAGCCAGCCAGGCAGGAATACCACTCATCACAATAAAATAATTAAAGATCATGGCTCCGATTAAAATCGTAAAAATCGCGCCAGTGGTCTTGGTGGTAGATTCCAGGGATGAAATGGTGTTCTTCAGGTTAATTTTTCTCGTAGCAACACCAATCACAAAAGCTGCAAAAGCGCCTACACCGGCGGCTTCCATGGCTGTTATGACACCTCCCCAGATGCCACCCAGCACTATTACAATCAATATTACTACTGGCCATACATTTTTAATTGCCTTGATCCTCTCGACCCAGGCTGTTTTAGCTCCACCGGGCCCAATGTGAGGATTAAGCCGGGTCCACAAATAGATCGCAAACATGAAGAGTGCCGTCAGGATGATTCCTGGAACTAAACCCGCCATGAACATCTTGCCTACTGAGACCTGTGCAATAAGAGCATAGATAACCATGGGAGTACTGGGTGGAATAAGAATTCCCAGAGTGCCTCCTGAAGCAATGCTCCCGGTTGCTAATCGGGGATCATATTTAAACCGTTTCATCTCCGGATAGGCAATTGAGGACATGGTGCTGGCACAGGCTATACTGGAGCCACAGATTGCCGCAAATCCACCGCAACCCCCGATAGTTGCCATTGCCAGTCCACCAGGTAAGTGCCCAAGCCACTTATACATGGCATCATAAGCCCCACGAATTATCCCGGAAAAGTAAGCAAACTCACCCATCAGAATAAAAAGGGGCAGAAGGGTCATGTCGTAAGAAGCCACAGTACTAAAGGTGATGGTGTGAAGTTGAGTAACGGCACCCGGGTACCCGGCAATTAAAAAATATCCAATGAATCCAATCGCAGCCATAGCCAATCCAATTGGAATACCCGTAACCATTACGGCGAATAGAACAATCAAACCCACCCAACCCGCTACTATTGGGCTTAACATGTCGAAACTCCCCCCTTGCCTTCATGTTATGTGTTGACTCCAAACACCCCCTGTAACAAGGGAATATTTAGCTTATGGGTCTCTTGATCGCGTTGGTTAATGAATGGAGAAATTCAGTTAATATTTCCAGGGCCATTATCAGACAACCAAAGGCTGCAATTATTATGAATGGCGCCAGTGGGATTGAAACCATAACTGTAGTCCGACCGGTAGACGATACCAGCTCTTGCAACCCAAATTTCGCCAGGTAGAAGAAGATCAAAAGCATTATTGCAGATCCTATAAAATATGCAAAGCTTTGCACTATGGCTAAAACCCGTCCAGAAAGATGGGTAACGAGTAATTCGACAAATATATGTCCTTTTTTAAAAGTACAGTAAGGAAGTGCTAAAAAAACAATAAAAACCATTGCTAATTGCTGATATTCCAAATCTCCATAGACAGGAGTTTTTAATACATAGCGCCCAAATACATCAACCGGAACGAAAAGCATCATCAGAAATAAGGAAATCAATGAAATCACCCGCAAAGCTCTGGACAAACTGTGGATTCCATTTTCAATAGAAACCCCTGTTCTACTGAATAACATCATAGCATGCTCCCATGTGTAGGTCTCCGAGATTTCTACGTTAACCCCTGGATGAAATCGACTTAAGGAGGGTATTGTGAAGGAGTATTTCTTCACAATACCCGATTTACACCGATATGGAGCCCCGGTATTATTTGTACTCGGCCAGCATCTTATCGACATCCTCGAGCATAGCCGTACTCTGTGGTCCCAGATTTTTTAGAGCATCCGATTTAACCGTTTCCGCAGCTTGGAAAATAGTTGTCATTTCAGAATCGGTGAAAGTGGATACCGTCATACCTTGGTCCTCTAATAGTTTAATAAACATCTTATCGTTTTCCTGTACGCGGGCCAGGTAGGCACTTTTGTATTCGTCAATGGCTTGATTGACGCCCGACTGAACGTCTGCCTGCATACTGTCCCAGACATTCTTGTTCATAATTATAAACAAGCAACCCTGGGTGAGAGGATTCGAAACGGAATATTTTACGACTTCATAATATTTTTGCTGTAAAACCTGCTCGTATGCAGTGTAAACCCCATCCAGTACTCCCCTCTGGAGAGACATATAAACATCGGTAGTAGCCATTGAGGTGGGTACTGCGCCAATTTTTCCGATAATATTGAGCACGTTTTTATCAGAAGCTCGTATTCTTAAGCCTTTCATATCGGCAACGCTATTGACAGGATTAACAAAATAAAAGTTCATGACCGGAGTAGGATTAAAGGCCAACACTTTGTATTTTGCCAGGGATGTAAAATACCCTTTGTCCAGAAGTCGCCACATAACATCGATGCGTTGAGCTCTATCTCCAAATCCAATCCCGGGCAACTCAAGTATTGTCTCCATGGGAAATTGATTGGGGTATTCGCCAGGCGTCAGGTTAGCGATATCACAGGCACCACCATTGAGTAAATTCAGGAAATCCCCTGGTTTACCTAACGTGTTATGATAAAAAGTAAATTCAACCTTGCCTCCAGTATTTTTGGTTATAAACGAACCCAGTTCATCATCAGCGAGGGCATCTTTTGCTCCGGGATTATAAAAATCCACAAATTTGAGATTATATGCTGAAGGTGCCGAGGAAGATGAGGGAGCCGTGCTTGCAGGGGCGGCAGTTGAGGCCTGGGTTTGGGTTGGAACCCCAGTGTTGGCTGCGACTGGACTGGTGGCAGGTGCTGAGGTAGTTGAGGAAGGTGCAGGACTGGATGAGCAGGCGGCTGCAAGAGACAATGAGATTAGTACCAAGGCCAGACTAATAGCAATAATGAGTGACGTAAACCGTGCCTTAGACATGTTCTACTCCTTTATAACATTTTTTACCATAATATAATGCGGGTAACATTCACTTTCCGCTTCTTAAAGAATCATTATTGGCATCATGTAAACCATTCGATTTCCCCATTCCTGTATCTCTAAATTTATGAATTATTAAAATGTTCCTGATAATCGGCCCGGTAAAGTTTGTTTTCGAGATAGTTATTCTTTATAATAATAGCGCATCCTGTATCCAAGTCGAATTGCGCTTGTGTACTCACATATGATAAACCCGATCGCGGAAACACGGTAGGTTCCAAAGTACATGTACTAAAGAGCAGATTTTATCGACCCGGCGTTGGAGGTTTTTATTGATCTCATCTGAAGAGTTTAATGCCGCGAATTCAAGTGGAAATGGCTCCAATAAAACCAGAATCATAGTTGCTGATGACCATCAGCTAGTGCGCCAGGCGCTTGTCAGTCTACTCGAAAAACAACCGGATTTTGAAGTTATTGCGCAGGCTGCAGATGGAGAAGAAGCAGTTAATGGTGCAAGAAAAACCATACCTGATGTAATTATTATGGATATATCCATGCCTAAGCTTAGCGGCCTTGAAGCTACTCGATTAATTAAAAGTCAATATCCCCAGATAGGTATACTGGCACTAACTGTTCACAGCGATAACGAACATGTTTTGAGTATACTCCAAGCTGGTGCCGGCGGGTACTTGACCAAAACTGCCTCAGATAGTGAAATCGTCCAGGCAATACGAGCCCTGGCGGCCGGAGACACGGTTTTGTCTCCGGCTATTTCCAAACAAATTTTTACATACGCTTTCCAATATTTCAAAAAACCTCTGTATCCAGTTACCAGTGATAAACTAACCGCAAGAGAGATGGAAACGCTCAGGCTGGCTGCTAAAGGCGTATCTAATAAAGAGATTGCCGATAGACTGGGGATAAGTGTACGCAGCACCAAGGCCTACCTGACCAACGTATTTCAAAAATTGAATGTAGCTTCACGTACCGAAGCAATTGCTGTCAGTCTGCAGTCTGGCATCCTGACTCTGGAGGACCTGTATTAAAGAGGTTTTTCGAGATCGTGATAACGCAATTTCAAATCAAGAATAAAAATAACATCTTAAAAAATCCACATTTCTGGATAATTACCTTCGTTACGCTGGCTCTGATTTTTGTCTATTCAAGTTGGCCATGGCGAGAATGGCAACTCCAGCACGGAATTTGGCGCTGGTTCCCATGGCTCTCGTCTTTGTCGTATCTGGCGGTAACAGAAATTAACATGCGTATTATTGGTATCCTTCTTTTGATACCAATAGTGTACGCCACAATAGCTCTTAGATTGAGAGCCGCATTTTTTCTGTGGGTCATCTCGCTGGCCGGGATTCTACCATTAATCACTAAACTCTGGTCCACCAGTAGCTCCCTGATAACCAACCTTGGTTTTTTCTTATTGCCAATTGTTATTGCATTACTAATAAAAATTGAGTTCGAACTGCGGCGCAAAGATCGATTGTCATTTATCCACGAACAACAAAAATACACCTCGCTAATGCTCGAAACACAGGAGAAAGAACGGAAGAGAATTGCTCATGAACTACATGATGAAACAATACAAACCCTGGTAGCTATAGCGAAGAGGTCCGAGTCAATTTTAAACACCGAAGATAATGAGGATATATTATGGATTAAAAAGGAAGTACTTCGTACTGTAGACGATGTGCGCAGGATTACCCTTGATCTAAGACCCAGCATATTAGATGATCTAGGTTTGATACCGGCGTTAAGATGGCTGGTAGACCGTATCAATATAGAAAGCGAGGTAAAAACGCTAATACATATAAATGGCGCTGAACGCAAATTATCCGACCATATTGAGATCGCTGTATTTCGAATTATCCAGGAGGCATTAAACAATATCAGGTACCACTCTAAAGCAAAAGAAGCAAAAGTGATTCTGGATTTCGGCTCCCAATCTCTCAGCATTACAATCCAGGATGATGGTTCCGGCATTTCGCACATCGAGAACCCTTCCAGTCTTTTATCTAGAGGTAAAATGGGATTAATCGGGATACGTGAAAGAATTGAGTTGCTTGGAGGACAATATCAAATACAATCACACCCAGGAGAAGGAACGCAACTTCTATTTGAAATCAAGTATTCCACCTGTCTGTAACAGGTTTTAAATTCAATTAGCAAGATAGAGGTTCTGGAGATAACATTATATCGGCCAATGCCGTATTTCGGGAACAGATCAGCAACAAGACTACAAACTTAATTAGTGAACAATCTATCACCGGGTTGAAATGTCGGAACTTGCCAGGCATTTATTTGTGCAGAATAAACCGCAAGAGACAGCCAATTAATAATACATGCCTTCCAGAGGAGTTGCAAAAAACAGTCTCCACCGGAAGGCGCAACCATCAGTGTGCATATTTTATATCAAGTGTCGAGAAGTCTAACGAACCCTGTTCATTATTACGCCTTAACAAATCATCAGAAGGCTACCGGTCTTTTAATCCGGTATCGGTCTCAGCGATGGCGCCAACCTTTTTGGCTGAGATCTGAACTATCTGCCTGCTGAGAATTCTTTCGCCTCGGACTCTGATATCATACGGTAGAGTGTAGTTTTTCCGTCATCTTCGGCAATACCTTTAATTGCTTTCTTACCGTTTTTCAGAGTAACTAACTGGGGATTTTTGATGTTGGTCTTCTTACGAGTTTTCACGTTGTAGGCAGAGATCACTTTCATTTCTTATACCTCCGTTTTGTTTATTACCCCTCTCTAAATTTTTTGTTTCCAGTCCCCTTCGACCTGTTACTTAATATTATATTGTATTTATAGCTGGAAGATTTCAAATGCAGCGGTCAAGAGAATGGAATCGGTATTAGAATTTAAGGTAGCAGACCCGTTTGATCGCCTTCTTAAAAATCCGGTAAAATCAGGCGACTCGCTGCGCGAGCCGGAGGGCAAACGTGAAACAAAATATTTATGACTCACCCGGGTTCTTTAAAGGCTATCAGAAGATGAGGGGTAAACAGTCCGAGCTTAACGAGATACTGGAGCAGTTGACCATATTATCTTTATTACCTGACGTAAAAGGCAGAAATGTACTGGACCTTGGCTGTGGAGTCGGTGAACTGTGTCGGAGGATCAATACTCTGGGAGCGAAAACCGTGATCGGCGTGGATATCTCGGCTAACATGCTGGAACTGGCGCAGAAGGATGCACCTGCTGAGATATCATTTCAAAACAAGCCTATGGAGGACCTGGATTTCAAACCGGAAACCTTCGATCTGGTGGTCAGCTCTCTGGCCTTCCACTATGTGGAAGACCTGACAGCTCTGGTACAAAATATTCACCGCTGGTTAAAAGTCTCCGGGGTGCTGCTTTTTTCCACCGAACACCCAATCATTACCAGTTCTCAGGGCATACATCACGGATGGGTAAAAGATGAATCGGGAAACAAACTGTATTGGCCGGTAGACTGTTACAGCCAGGAAGGAAAAAGGGAAAGCCACTGGTTTGTTGAGGGAGTGATAAAATATCACAGGACTATCTCCACCATTTTAAACTCACTGATCAATGCCGGGTTTACAATCAGGACTGTTTTGGAGCCAGTCGCTTCGGAAGAGGATGAACGAATCTGGCCGGCGCTGAAGGAAGCCCGGCGGCGTCCGCCATTCCTGATTGTAAAGGCTGCCAAACAAGTAAAATAGAGCGGTATACAAGCAACCTGAATCATTATTAATAAAGCCCGTAAATTCCGGATCGATATCGCCTGCGGTCAGTACTATCCTGCTTATATTTAAGCCGATAAAACTGTCCTCTCTTCCATAATAAATACAGCCGGTCTTTTTCCCTCCGCACAATTCATGAAAGGCATTCATCGAAGTTGCTTAGTCACCTCTATTGGGTCTATACATAAATCACAATAATCTACCTCAGAAGTGAATCTATCATTCTACCGATGAATCAGCCTCACCATCGGCTTACAATTTAAAGAGGCACAAGGATAAATCATGTAATGCTGCCAATCTAAGGAGGCAATTTAGCATGCCTTTCAGACGGCTGCTCTTTTCGCTATTCGCGCCTGCAATCACCGCTGTTTTTATCGCCGCTTTCCCGGGAGGGACTCCTGCTTCTCCAGCAGAGCCGCCGGGAACCACCGGCCTACCCGCTATAACGCCTGCTGCCGTTTCAATCGGAGCGCCTGCGGTCGTTTCACTACCTCTTGAGGAAACAGCAGATGTAGAAGTTACCATCACCACCCGAAACTTCCTGTTCGCGGAAGACGATGCAGATACGCCGGTGAAAAATCAGGGCCAAGCGATTTATTACATGGGTATAATCCCTCCGGCAGGGCCAGAAGGACCGGTATTACGGGATGAAGGTACGCCCGGGGTGAGAGCGGAAAGCTCCTTTACATGGACGGATATCTCACCCGGAAGATATGTTTTCTCGGTCCAACTGGTGAATAATGACGGTACTCCCCTGACTCCGCCTGAGATAGTGTCAGCAGACTTCGAGATCCCCGCTTCAGTTGGGACCGCCGGCATTTCCAGTGAGCTTGTACTCGAAATAGAGGATACCGGCGCTCCGACCATAACCTCGGTTACTATCACGGCACTGTGAGATGTAAAAATCATCTTGCCAGCACCCCTGATAAAATTATATATTTATTAAGGTAAGCCATATAACCGCATCACCCTGTTAACAAATATCACAACGGCTCGTTTATTGTGACCGCCGCAGGAGGCAATATGCCCAAGCCCGTCCGGGTTATCCCGGCTATTTTAACCGAAGATCCCCAATCATTGAAGTCCATGTTAGCACAGGTAGAAGCTTTTACCGATTACGTCCAGATAGATATAATGGACGGCCGGTTCGTCCCCTCAAAAAGCATCACCTGGAAACAGATTGCTGAAAACAAGCCCCGGATCATCTGGGAAGCCCATCTTATGGTAGAGCGGCCTGAAAAACATCTGTCAGGCTTCAAAGAAGCCGGAGCCAGCAAAGCTATTTTTCACTTTGAAGCCGCCGACCCTGAAACGGTAATCGCCGCCGCGCGTAAACTGGACATGGCCGTAGGCCTGGCAGTAAATCCGGAGACTCCGGTATCCGCCGTTTCACCACTCCTCGACAAAATAGACAGCCTTCTTTTATTATCCGTACACCCGGGATTCTATGGGGCCAGTTTTATCCCTGAAGTACTGGATAAAATTGCTGATCTACGCAGAATTTCGCCGGATCTCAGGATAGGCATTGATGGCGGAATTAAAGAAAGCAATATCTCACTGATCGCCGTGAAAGGAGTCGATGAAATATTCGTCGGAAGCGCTATATTCTTGCAGCCTGATCCCGCGTCCAGTTATCGCAAGCTTCTGTCTTTAGCCAACCGATAATACCTGGAAACCTTTGGTGATGACTTGACCTCCGGGAAGTGGTAGCGAGATAAAAAATTAAAAAAAGGTTAGGAGGTAAGTATGTTACTGACCAGGAGAGTCGCTCTTATCACCGGTGGAGCCAAAGGCATGGGAAGAGGAATAGCCGTTAGACTGGCAGAGGAAGGCTGTACTGTCGTTGTAGCCGATATCGATATCAAGGGATCCGAAGTCACCATCGCAGAAGTTAAAAAGAAAGGCGCCGAAGGGCTGGCAATTCAGTGCGATGTGGCCGTCGAGAAACAGGTCAAGGCCGCTGTAGACAAGGCAGTCCAGCAATTCGGCAAGATTGATATCCTGGTAAATAACGCCGGAGGCATCTTCGATATATCCCCCATTGAAGATCTTACAGTGGAGGGCTGGGACAAGACCCAGGATGTAAACGTCAAGAGTTGCTTTTTATTTGGTAAATATGTAGTCCCCCTGATGAAAGCGCAGAGGTACGGAAAAATCATTAGCCTCTCGTCTATCGGCGCCATCAACCCGCCCGCCCACTCAGTAGCATACAATGCCGCTAAAGCGGCCATCCTGGGCATGACCTATGATCTGGCGGTTGCCCTGGCCCCCTATAACATCAATGTCAACGCGCTTTTACCCGGTCCTATCCAGACCAACTTTTACGATAAAATGATCGGGCATCTCTCCGAGCAGGATAAAGCGGGTTTCTTCGCCGACCTGGGACAGAAGGTGCCGTTGCACAGGATCGGCACTCCTGAAGATATTGGAAATGCGGTCCTCTTCCTGGCTTCCGACCAGTCATCATTTATCACCGGAACCGGTTTGCTGATTTCCGGAGGACTGCCTCTGGGAACTCAGGAGATCCACCCTGAGATGAAGGGGAAATAACCGCTTTCGAGCAAAAAGGGGGGCGTTTTCGCCCCCTTTTTATTTTTAAATACGGCGTGTATCTAAAACAGCGTTTCAGACTGTGCTTAACTTAAGCGTTTCCAGAACAATCGCGGCGGCCGTCTCATAACTGATGCGTTCGGTATTAATTACAAGGTCATAGTTGGCCGGAGCTTCCGGATCCGCTCCAAAATACCTTTTATTAAATTCGCGGCTCATATTATCGGAATGGCAAATTTCCTTTTTAGCCGCATCCTCGTTTAATTTCTTCGCTTCCATAATCCGTTTCAACCGTGTATTGAAAGGAGCGGTGACGGATACATGAGTGGTCTGAGGATGATTCCGCAGAATAAACTGGCTGCCCCTGCCGAATATCACCGCCGAGTGCCCCTGAGCCAGTTCTTTGATGAAAGAACCCAGCGCTTCGATGTAGCGGTTGTCATCCAGAGGGATTTGCCAGACCGGCAAATACGCGCCCTGAATACCCACCCCGGCAGCATACCCGCGTTGCAAAGCCTCTCCAATACGACCTCGCAGCGTATATGGCGGAGTTTCCTTGGCAATGATCTCATGCTCTTCCAGGCTCAGCATGGTAGCTACCTGGGCGATGATTTCCCGGTCGATGTAATCAATACCCAGCTTCTCAGCAATCAGCTTACCGATTTCAGGTGCTCCGCTTCCCAATTTACCCCTAATCGTTATTACTGGCATCCGGGACCTCCTTCTGTATTATATAGAGAGCCTTGCACCTGGTCCGGCTTTTCCGGGCCAGAGGCAAACAAGCTCTAAACTAACAGGAGCCAGGAAGAGTAATAATTTCAGGACTTTCCTGATTCTAATCAATAAGCATATTGTGTATCAGACCAACATTATAAACCGACTATGATTTAGAATCAAGTGCCGTTTGCAGGCGGCAGGTCTTTTCGTTTCCACGATCATACCGGCGAAAACCGGCATCGAGAGAACTGTCATACCGGAGCGGTGTGGTGTATTATTTTAATCCTGATCGCCCTCGATTTCCTGGAGCCGGGCATCTCCGATGCCGAAATGGTGCGCTACCTCGTGACGGACTACCTTTTGAACCTCTTTCCGTATCCTGTCATCATTAGCGCTGCCGCACTTGTCTTCTATTGTCCTGTGGAAAATCGTTATCTTATCCGGCGCAACCAGTCCGTAGTTGGCATACCTTTCCGTTAAGGGGACGCCTTCATATAATCCCAGGAGAGTATAATCGTCTCCGGTACCGGAGCTTTTCAATTGGTCGGAGGTAGGGTAATCCTCGACTACGATATCGATATTCTCCAGTCTCTCCTGGAATTCTTCCGGCAGGTCTTCAACAGCCTGCGCCACCAGTTGTTCGAATCTGTTTCTATTCATAGTTTTAAAGCTAAGATTGAAGATTATGTAAATAATCCACCGCCCACCGGACCGCTTCTTCCTCATCTTCTGATTCGGGAAGAGTATGATCGGGAGTAATCCCCACCTCCTCAATCTCGCGCCCGTTAGGTGTCAGCCAGCGGCCGATGGTAAGATATATGGCCGAACCGTCGCTCAGATTATAAAAAGCATCATAGCTGCCCTTGCCGAAAGTAACAGTCCCGGCGATGGTAGCCCGCTGATAGTCCTGCATGGCTCCGGAGAAGACTTCGCTGGCGCTGGCGCTGAACTCATTGACCAGCACCACCATAGGAAGGTCGGTAAACGTTCCGTTGGGATTTACCGAGTAAGAAGTGCGCCGGCCTTCATTATCCTGCGTAATGATTATCGTGCCTTCTTTGATAAAGTGGCTGGCCACATCTACCAGCACATTGACATAGCCGCCGAGGTTATTCCGCAGATCGATTATAATGCCCCCGGTATTTGCCAGGTCCAGGGCTTCCAGCGCCGCCTGGAGTTCATCATTTGTGCTTTCATAAAAATTACTGATCTGGATATAAGCGATGTCCCCTTCCATGCGGTATTCGACAGTAGACGGGTTGATTTCCTCCCGGATGATATCTATTTCTATCGGGTCTTCCTGGCTTTCACGGAGTACAGTCAATTTTACCGGGGTCCCTATCGGGCCGCGCACAATGGTGACCACCTGCTGCACAGACATATCTGTAGTATAAGTCTCGCCCACCATCAGGATGATGTCCCCGGACATCAGTCCGGATCTTTCTGCAGGCGTATCTTTAAGGATATTCACGATAACCGGCTGGTCGTCATCGTTCAGGGAAATACTTGCCCCGATACCGCCGAAGCTGCTCTGAAAATTACCCTGGGTCAATTCATATTCAGATGGGGTCAGAAAATAAGTATAGCGGTCATCCAGCGCCTGGACTATCCCTCTAATGGCGCCATGGTTTAAAGCATCTGGATCGATCTGGTTCGGATTGACAAAATTACGGTGAATGATATCCCAGGCCTGGTTTATCAGGTTGAAGTTCGGTTTATCAGCCACGCTGTTGCCCAGTATGCATCCCGCCCCAAAAGCCATTAACAGAATTGATATCGCAAGTACTGCCGACAGGATAATCTTCATTTTTTTTGGCATTGGACTACCCCTCTTCTAATAAACGTTTGAAATACGCTATTTACAGGAATGTCTCCCCAATCCTACTCATAAGTGTATCAGAAAACGGCTCCTCACGGTTAGCCGCCTGTTAGAAGAAATAACAATCCTCTCCGGTACATTGAATAGACTTCCGCTGTCCTATCGCCTTCAGCCAGCGATGCTGCTGTATGTGTTCACAACAACAAAGAGGTCAAGCCCTGCCAATACCTGTTCATCCCGCCAGCGTCATTTTGAGGTAAGCGGCGACTCCCACGGCAGCCGTTTCTACCCTCAGGACAGTGTCGCCAAGAGATACAGGGATAAAGCCGGCTTTCACGGCCTCTTCAATTTCCGCCGGGGTAAAATCGCCTTCAGGCCCGATCAAAGCCATGACGGCCGCAGGCCTGGGGCCAGAGTTGACTTCTCTGATCGATTTACAGGTGCCTGCCAGATTGGGAACGAGCTTTAAATCATACTCTTTTGCCAGTACCAGGACCTCCGCCAGGCTCATTACAGGGGTGATAACCGGCAAGGTATTCCTCCGGCTTTGCTCAGCAGCGCTCCGGGCAATCCTCCTCCATCTCTCCAGCCGGGTTTCCCGGTCCTCTTCCAGCTTAACCACCACCCGGTCTGTCTTCATGGGAATAATGGTATCCACTCCCAGTTGGGTCAACATATCGATGATATCATCCATCCTGGATTTTTTGGGGATAGCGCAGGCAATTGCCACCCGGAGCTTTCCGACCGGCGCCGGCCTGCGGCTTCTGACCGTTAGTACCAATTGCTTCCTGTCCAGACTGCAGATGACGCTCTGATACTCGTTGTTTTCAGTATCAAAGACTATCACCTCATCTCCCGGGACCAACCTCAGCACATCCCGCAGATGATGGATTTGCCCGCGGTCGGTTATAGAAATGAAATCACCGGTGACCTTTTGAGCAAAATATACGCATGCCGTCATGGCAATATTCTAATCCTTTTTAGCACACCTGGAAACCGGGTCTAGCTCACAAAGAGTCCAAGCACCCTGTAAACCAGGCCGCCAACCAGCAGGGCCATCCCCACTTCCACCAGAGTGATGGCGGCAGTAATCTTATAGCCGGTTTCCCTCACCAGAGCGGCAATAGTGGAAATGCAGGGGATATAAAGCATGATCACAATGGCAAAGACCACCATCTGGGTCGGAGAAATAATCGAGGCGATCGAGGCTCCCCCGGCAAAGCTGATCAGTAAGGCCAGGGTAGCTTCTTTCCTTAATATTCCAAAGATAAGCAGCATCCCGGTAATAGCCGGAAGGCCCAGCCAATACACGGTGAGAGGGGTCAGAGCCTGTGTGATGACATCCAGCAGGTTGGCCGCTCGCAGTAATTCAATCGCAACACTCCCGGCGATTATCAAAGGGACGCCGATGGTCAGGAAATCCTTGAACCTGAACCATGCCTGCCGCCAGACTATACGAAGAGATGGCATCCGGTATTCAGGGATTTCCATGATGATTCCCGGAGAAGTGCTGGGACGCACCCTGTTGAGGACGAGGCCGGCCAGGAATATTATGATAAACTGGAAAGCCAGCACTCCTACAGCCCACTGCCAGCCGACAAAAGCCCCCACCAGGCCCAGCACGACCGATGTCCGGGCCGAACAGGGCACCATGGTAGACAGGAAGGTCGCAATCAGCCGGTCCCGCTTGTTGTCCATGATGCGGCAGGACATACACGCAGGAACATTACACCCAAAAGCCACGATTAGAGGCATGCTGGCCTGGCCGTGCAACCCCATAAGATGACATGGCCGGTCCATAAGAAAGGCAATCCGGGGCAAATAACCACTTTCCCCCAGGAATCCCAGTATAAAGAAAAAGGGGAGAATAAAGCCCACAGCCACAGCCAGCGCAGCGTAAAAACCGACTGCCGCACCGTTCCAGAGGACATCAGCCAAAAATCCGGCAGCATGAGGATTGAAGCTTTCAAACAGGTTGGTAATCAGGTCGGACATCCAGCCGCCGAAATAAGAAATAATCGTCAGGATCAAAGCCATCACCGCAAAAAGCATCACATAGCCCATCACCGGATGCAGGCTGATGCTGTCAAGCCAGGCTGCCGAACCGGCCCGGCTCTCGGCTGGATTGCTGACCTTTCTGGCGATCTGAGCGGCTAAAGCGTATCTCTCCGCCGCAATAACGGTGGCGGGGTCCTCACCGTGGATTCCGGCTAATTCTTGTGCCAGCTTCTCGGCCAGTTGTCTTATTCCGGGAATTCGCCGGCTCAGATCTTCGGTGATCTCATTGTCACCCTCAAGCAGATTTATG
>JAQULX010000029.1 GCA_028718465.1 Dehalococcoidales bacterium
ATGGAGTCAACTGACGCCCTGAACGCTTTATCAAAGGGTATCTCTGATCTGGCTTTGGTAATTCCCGCATATTTTTCCGGCGAGTTCGTCATTGTCGATGTAATCTCGCTTCCCTTTGTCGCTTCCACCAGCACCAGAGCCAGCGCAATCGCCTGGAGAGTGTACGAGAACACACCTGAGGTCCAAAATGCTTTTGCGGATTACAAAGTGATCTCTATGTGGACGGCTGAACCGATGTATCTGCACGGCGCCGGTAGAAACTATCAGACCCTGGATGATTTTAAGGGGCAAAAAATCCGCTGCAGCGCCGGCCCGTCGACTGACCTGATTAACAGACTGGGTGGCAATGCCATCATTTTCAGTATGGTCGATGCTTACATTAATCTGCAAAAAGGGGTGGTTGATGCCATAGTTATTCCTTCCGAAAGTGCTATGGGCTCCAGGACCTATGAGGTTGCGCCTTATCTGACCTATTTCCCGGGCCCTGCAACGGTCCACATGATGTTGATGAGCCGGAAAGTATGGGATAAAATGCCGGTCGACATTCAGCAGGCTATTGATAGTGTTAGCCTGGAAACACTATCCCGGCTGGCCGGCGGGGTCAATGACAGAGCCCGCATCGATATGGTCCGGAAGTGCCGGGAAGCCGGAGTTGCTCTGACCGAATATGACGTTCCCGCTGACGAAATAAACAGATGGCTGGAAAAAGCCGGAAACCCGATGCGGCAAGCCTGGGTCAAGGCGATGAGCGAAAAAGGCGTGACCAATGCCCAGTCGATTCTGGATGAAATAATCAGCTTATCCCGGTAGTACAGGTAACCGGCGGAGAATGAACGGGAAAGTTGCCTCGCTCCCCCTGTCTGTTCAATTAAAAACCTGGCGGTACATCAACAATGCGAACTGAAAATGGCAAAGCAGAAGAAGCTCTATTCATGCCAGGGCCTCTTATTATTTCGCAATAATACCGGCTCCCGTGCTGCGATTTGGAGCCGGTATCCAGTACTTCCTTTCCCGTCTCCTTCATTAATCTTTAATCTTAATTTAGCAGGACTTTCGCATTTGAAATAAAAGAAGTCCACGCCAGCGAGAGCCGGAATACAGGGGTTGGGAGGGGATCGTTTCAGGGAAAATGAAATTACCCCGGATCTAATCCCGAGAGGTATTGACAAAAATCTATAAATAGCTTAGCATATCATAATTATGATGTAAACGATTACTTATTATATAAACGTTTACTTACATAATATCGCTTTTGTGTCCGGTCAGAAAGAATGAGTTCAAAGAAGTGTAAATCGGAATCCATATCGTCAGGAGATTAAAGATGGGCAAGGTATCCAGAAGAATCAGGGACAAGAACAGGAGCTTCAACTATCAGAATGATATTATCCAATCATCTCAACCAGTAGCTGTCAATAAACCGGATGCGGCATGTCAATCTTATGATGCAACCCGGTATATCAAAAATGATTTGAAATGGAGTGCAGTAGCCGGAGGAGTGGTGTTTCTACTGCTTATTATAGCTTATATCTTTCTGCGTTAAGTCCAGCGCGTGATTTTCCAGACAGGCTTAAATTGTTAAATTTAAGGAGATTGACGATGAGTAAGGAAGAAAAGACTAATAATGATGTCATAAATGAAGCGGAGGCACCTGTCGAAAAAAAGAAATCTTCCTTCGGCCAAAAATTCTTAAATTTTTTGATGATGGGCGGGTTTTTATTAATCCTGATCGTAGGCGTTATAATTGCAGTTGCAATTTCGATGCTGGCTCAAGGGTGTTAGGGCTTAAGGTTTATTTTTACGTGAAATTTTAGCCTGGTGACAGCAGATACTTGTCGCTCAAGACTATTACAGATCAGGCTTGTGGATTTGTCTATGGATTCAGTTAAAGGGCAAAGTACTATCTTGCCATATATCAGGCACTCTCCTTTCGAGATTATATTTTACCAATTGCAGAGATTACTATAAAAATAAAAACTGACAGCAGTTGAAGTTGGATCGATCTAAGCCAATTCTTGTTAAATGAAGGTATTCACGTATAAAAGCTGGCCAGGTCCGGAAACCAATGCGTAAACCGGAGATACAACTAAACGATTGCGGTCTGTCTCTCAGGCTTGTTTAGACGCCAGATCCCCGTGTTCAGGTAAGAGGCAACACTCACCCATAAAAGATAAGGAACAAGGAGCGCCCCGGCTATCTTTGACACCCGGAAAAAAGTGATAGTTGTCGCCAGGATAAGGAGCCACAGTATAGAAATTGTTATGACCCCGCCTCCAATAGACTTCATACCAAAGAAGACAATTGACCATGCGGCATTAGCCGCAAGCTGTATCCAAAACAGAACAAAAGCCAGCATTGCTCCATCAATATATAGTCCCTTTTGCCAGATTAGGAATACTGATATTCCCATCATCGTATAAAGGGTAGTCCAGACTGGCCCGAAAGCCTGGTTAGGTGGGGTATAGGGGGGCTTCTTCAATCTGCCATACCAGTCCGGTATCGCTTTAAAGGTAAAAATACTACCGATGGCTGCTGCGGCAAAGCTGGCAAAGACACTGACAGCCAGTTTGCTGATATTATTCAGGTCCATAACCGCCTCCTCACATCATCCTGTAGCCCTTCTAATCCCGATTATAACACACCAATCTGGAAGCTCCTGGACTGATGACAAAATATGAATTCGCCAGGCGGTTATGTTGGTAAAACAAAAAACCGGCAACGGATGAATTTGGACCACCGACCGGGGTCTTATCAGGGCTGTACTCCATAGCATTCTGAGTGGGTTTCTAAAAATTGGACAATTTTTAAGGTGAAAAACTGCTCAACGAGCTTGCCGGGTTCTGGAGTGTCAACGTTTGACCTGCTACTATCGCAATGTCGCGGATGATCAGGCAGTTTTAAAGATAAGAATTCGGGACATTGCTCAATCCCGTGTGAGTTAAAGGTATCGGAGAATTCATATCCGGCTGCTGAGGGAAGGTTGGCAGGTCAATTTGATTTTATGGCAAATACAATGTCACAATAGATGCAAAATCGCTCTAAGTCCTGTCCGGAAAATGGGGCAACCTCACTCACATTTTGACCTGGAGTGATTCCTGTCCAGGAAATTGGGACCACCCTGCTAATAAAACTTGATAAATGAAAATATAAATATAATATGAGTTTTGTGGTAAGTAGTTTATGATGCTCAATATTTATTGAATTTATTATACGAGGTTAATATGAGCAGACTCACAAATAAACGGGATAGGGCTGTACGTCTTTTAACAATTCAACTCGTCTTAAGGCAATATCCAAACGGTATAGACATAGAACACCTGGCAGAGAGATGCAGAGTAAGTAAAAGAACAATTTATCGTGACTTGAATGCTTTGGAATCTGAAATGGGTGTTCCTATTTGGGAGGAAGGAGCGAAAAGGGGGATTACGGAAGGTTATTTTTTACCTCCCATCAATTTCTCTTTAAAAGAGGCGATAAATATATTTTTTGCGGTAAGATTATTGCATAAGTTTTCTTGCCAGAGTAATACTTGTCTATCTACTACTTTTCTAAAATTAAGCACCATATTACCGCAGTGTTTTAGAAACCAAACCAACAATACAATCGAGCATATTGATAATAAGCCTGAGAATTTACGTAAAATAAATAATTTTGATAAATTAATTGAATCTTGGATATCACAGCGCCAGGTAAGAATACTTTATAAAGCATTAAAAAGTGAAAAACCGATTGAATATCTTCTTGATATTTACTATATTGAACCCTCTTTCTTGACATATTCTGTTCATATTATCGCGTATTGCCATTTAAATAAAAAGATATGTGGGTTTGGTTTTGAGCAAATCGTAGGAGAAGTTCAGGTTGAACCCGGCACCTATATAATCCCCGAGCATTTTAGCGCGATGGATTACCTTAATTCGGTCTGGGATGTATCTGAAAATGATAGCATTGAAACGATTAAGTTACACTTTAACCCGGAGGCGAGTATTATCGTTAAAGATGTTTACTGGCATTCATCACAGAAAATTGAAAATTTATCTGACGGTTCAATGATTTTGAAGCTAAGGCTTCGCAATTCAGAAAGTTTCCGCTGTTGGGTAAGGGAATGGGGAGATTTAGTAAAGGTAATTGAGCCCGAGATATTGAAAAACCAGATAATCGAAAACATTAGATCAACCCTGGGCCAGTATATTTTTCCATTTCATGATTTGAATGACGATCAATGGGAACTTATTAAAAATATTTTACCACCAGCAGCGCGAACAGGGCATCCTCGTTCAGACGAGAGGAATAATATCAACGGCATATTCTGGATTCTGAGGACAGGTGAAAGATGGGCAGATATGCCCCGCAGGTACGGTTCTCGTTCAACATGCAATTCAAGGTTAAAAATGTGGAAAGCTGATGGTACTTGGGAGAAGATTTTACAGATACTACAGCCGAAGTAACTATTTATGAATATCCGACAACCCCCAAAACAAAGTGTGGATAAAATCAATTCGCGATAATTTAGATACAAAACATGGCTGTGTCAATCGTCTAAAGACTGATCCTCCCATAATTATTTGAAGCTAAATATTCTATTGGAGTGTTCTCGGATGATATCGAGACTTGCCAATTTACGTACAAGGATACCTGTTATTATTTTGTCCGAGCCATCCTTCTAAACAGATCTAGCCTGGATAGCATTGACATTTTAGCTGACACAGCTTGTAAGTATAATTTTAAAAAAGCATTTGTTGGTTGGGGTTGGTGGGGTACAAATGTAATTTAATCTCATTACAAGCAACATAATACTCTTTATTTTATGATCGATTTTGATTTAAAAAATATACTTGGAGGCAATAATGGATTTTTCTTTGACTGAAGAACAAAAGAGCCTTAAAGCGCTAGCCCGGGAGTTTTGTAAAAGAGAAGTTCCGGAAGGACCGATCGCTTCTATTCGTAATTTGCTGGCCCGCCGGGGCACTAAAGACCCCAAGGAACACGTGCCGTGGGACATGATGGAAAAATTACATCGAGCGGGATTCAAGCAGCTCACGCAACCTGAGAAATATGGAGGCGGTGGGGCTGGTGCTTTGACAGCTTTCGTGGTCTCGGAAGAGTTAACCCGCTGCGGCGGTGCTGCCGGTATTGTTGCCAGGCATTTCTTCAGCTCCAGCGAATACCTGAGTGATGTTGCTAATGAACAGCAGCAAGATGAGTTTTGTCCTCAGGATGCTCAAAATCCGCACTTTTTCCTGGTCAGTGCGCAAAGTGAGGCGGAAGCCTTCGGTGATATTATCTGGCCTTATGAAGGTGAAGGATCCTCTAAAGTTATGAAGACTATGGCCTACCAGGACGGCGATGAATTTGTAATCAACGGTGAAAAAGCCTGGTGCAGCGGAGGCGCTGCAGCTTCATTAATAGTAGTCCATACCCGGACGGATAAGGCTGCTCCGATTTCCAAAGGCGCTACGATGTTTTTTGTGCCTAAAGATACGCCGGGAGTATCAGTGGTAAGAATTAATGATATCTTCGGTCCTCATCATCTTCCCAATTCCTGTTTGTATTTTGATAATGTCAGAGTCCCTAAACGTTATTTGATCGGAGAAATAAACAAAGGCTGGGGCTTTATGTGGAAAGGCGTTTACCGTCAGGCTCTGGGTTATTACTCCAACGATATTGGCATGGCTCAGGCTTTATTTGAATATGTGAGGGACTTTGCCAAGCAAAGAATAGCCGGAGGCCGGCCGATTATTGAACATGGTAATGTAGGTCCTTTAATCTCTGAGATGGCGATAACCATCGAAGCCGCCAGAATCCTGTGTTACCGGGGTTGCCAAATGCTGGATGATGAGTATAAAAAAGGGTCTACCGAGCCTAATCCCAGTTGTTCTTTTATGGTAGATACGATTCGGGCTTATGTGATTAATGCTACGGTAAAGATCTGTACTCTTGCGGCTGAGGTACTGGCTGGACTCGGGTCTACTTCCGAAGCACCTCTGGAAGCCTTTATACTACGCGCATTCGGTTCATACCATGCTGAAGGTACTCCCATTTTCCGGTTATATCGAGCCGCCAAACAGATAGATTCGTTTGTACCTACTGGATATTAAAGAAAGGGAAGTAATGTGCATGAACATCATAGTGTGTGTGAAGCAAGTGATAGATCCCGAGGCTCCTCCCTCCAGTTTTAAAATTGATGCTGCGGCCAATAAAGTTCTGCCTCCAGCCGGTATGCCTCCGGTCATCAGTACCTTCGATGAATATGCTATTGAAGCGGCTCTGCGGATTAAAGAGACGCTGGGAGGCAAGATTACTGCCCTGTCATTGGGCACCAACCTGCAGCGGGATGTCATCAAAAAGCCTCTATCGATGGGTTGCGACGATCTGGTACTGCTGGAAGATCCGGCCTTTATTGATGGTGATAGCTGGTCTACAGCCTATGCCCTATCATTGGCTATCCGTAAAATCGGCCAGTATGATCTGATCCTGTGTGGCCGGCAGGCAGCCGACTGGGATAGCGGGCAGGTAGGCCTGGGAATAGCGGAACTGTTGGATCTACCCTGTGTAACCCTGGCTCGCAAGGTGGAGGTAGCAGGCAGTCAGGCTCGGGTAGAGAAGGTGATACCGGATGGTTATGAAGTGATTGAGGTGAGTCTACCGGCCGTGATTACCCTCAGTAATGAGCATGCTACACCTCGTTATCCCAATGTCAAAGGCATCATGCTGGCTAAGAGGAAAGAGCCGATTATCTGGAAGCCGGCCGATATTGGGGTTGGTCCGGCTCAGATAGGAGCCTCTGGCCGCAAGACCCGGCTGCTTAAGCTGTACCAGCCGCAAAGGGATACTAAGTGTGAGATTGTAAGTGGGGATAGCCCTGAGGAAGCGGGCACTAAACTGGCTCAGCGCCTAAGGGAAGCCAAACTCTTTTAGGGTGTAGGCCGAGATAAAAACAAGGAGAACATGAAGATGGCTAACGGGGGAATTCTCGTTTATTGTGATAATGACAGTGGCAAGCTGACCTCACTGGCAGCAGAGATACTGGGATCTGGCAGCCGGCTGTCTCAGGAGCTGGGTCAGCCACTAAGTGCGGTTATCATAGGTCATGATGTCATGGCCTTGGCTTCTGAGGCTATCGCCCTGGGAGCCGACCGGGTGTATGTAGTGGATGACCCTTTACTGAAGGACTATCTGCCCGATAGCTATTTGCCAGCCCTGGAGAAGGCAGTGCGCCAGGCTTGTCCCCAGATAGTCTTGCTGGGGCAAAGCGTCCAGGGCAGGGATCTGGCTCCCCGTCTGGGTTTTCGTTTGCAGACAGCCGTGGTTCTGGATTGTGTGGCCTTGGATCTGGATAAAGCCAATCAGAGACTGCTGATGACTAAACCGGTCTATGGGGGCAACGCCCATGCCGTGCAGGTCTGTGAGACCGATCCTCAGATCGCCACGGTACGAGCCAAGGTGATGTCACCCTTAGTGAGAGATATGAGCCGTCAGGGAGAGGTCATCCGGGTAGAAGCCGGACTGGATTCTTCCGTCCTGCGTTCACGGTTAATAGAGACGAAGGTAGAGTCCAGCGGGGTCAAGCTGGAGGAGGCAAAAGTGATTGTAACTGGAGGCAGGGGTATGGGAGGACCGGAAGGCTTCCGGCAACTGGAAGAACTGGCCCGTTTACTGAATGGAGCGGTAGGGGCTTCAAGACCGGCTTGTGATAACCAGTGGGTCTCGGATAATCTGCAGATTGGACTAACGGGTAAGATTGTCAGCCCGGATCTGTACATTACCGTGGGGGTTTCGGGTTCCAGCCAGCATTTAAGTGGCTGTAGTGGGTCCAGGGTTATAGTGGCTATCAATAAGGACTCCGAAGCCAATATCTATAAGGTAGCTCATTTCGGTATTGTGGCTGATTGGAAAAAGGCATTACCTGCTTTTACTAGTAAGATTAAAGAAATGTCACTTTGAACGCCTATATGCAAGGACATAACAAGTCATCTTCATGTGTTATAGACCGTTCATATCAGCCACATTTTGCACAGCCTGGAAATTCCTGAAGTCTTTGAGGTGAAGACTCACATTGTTTCGTAGCTAGATGTGAGTATTGAGAGTTTTATATGCTCTCCATTATACACGCATTTCACTCCACTTTTTCATGTGCGGGATAAGGGCTACAAGACTCACTAGACTCACATTCGAGGCTAATTTCGTGAGAGTCTTTATTTTCAGAACTCATACTTCACTTAACGGCGTGACGGTATTTTCAGGCTTTCGATTGGGCTTCTTCAGGACCGGAGACAGGCTTGTTATGCTGTTTGAGGTGGGCAAGAATATCCACCAGTGTTTTAAGGGCAATTAATAAGACCAGGCCGCCTATCGGTCCACCCAGGATTGCCATTAGGAATGCTCCAAATATTATAGTGACGTGTAATATTACCACCCTGGTATAAGGTTCAATCATCAACTGATTCAAATCTCTCTTTTTGTATTCGCCTTTACCGATGTAATTTACGACGAAGGATATCATGTGGCTCAGAAAAAGGGCCAGAATACCCCAGGTAATCTGAAAACGGCCCATATCGTCCGCTATGACTGAAAGACTCGGGAAAGATGGGCCTCCATCCATCCATCTGCCGAACATAAAGAAGACAAACACTCCATGGACCATGGTAAAAATCCCGTAATGAACGCAGAAGAAGGGGATTGCTGCCAGCTTGCCGAGCCAGATCTGTGGTTGGTCCGGTTTGCAGAAAAGCATCTTCAAAACATTAAAAAATCCAATGATTACGTTCTCGGTCCAGAACAACATCATTAACAGGAAGACCTGCCAGCCAAGGAATATTACGCCATATAGAGGCACCAGGTTGGCCAGTATCAATATAATTACCGACAGCCTGGATAGGTCCGAGCGTTTGATTATCAGCCTCCGTGAGAGTCCTGTCATTCGAGATAGCTCCGGATTCTATGTTACTAAGCATACAGTAACAGGCAAAGGATAGGCAATTTTTCATCACCGCAAGATAACGCCCATTGATGAGGAAAAATTCATACCTGGGGCCCACCTTACGCTGCTCTTTTAGACATTGAACCGCTCCTTATTCTTTTAGTGCGTGCGATGATAAGCGAGGCTGAGGAAAAGGTCAAAAGAAGTGTAAGCACCAGTCCAGGTGCGAAACTATCAATTACAGATTTGGACTTTAGAACTGAAAACCAAATATAATGTATATGCTTAATTGTTTACCATTAACTAAAGGATATTATTTTAGTGTCGTCTCAAACAACTCACAAAAAGTTCTTCTATGGTTGGATAATAGTAATTGTAAGCATCTTTATGACCTTGATTCTTGCAGGCGCTCGTTTTTCTTTTGGCGTTTACTTTAATCCTATTACAGAAGAATTCAATTTAACCCGTACTACAACTTCCAGTATTCAATCGGTATATATGATCTTGTGTATCTTATTTGCCATGGCTGGCGGGTGGGCACTGGACAAATACGGTCCCAGGGTTGTCTTTTTTATGATGGGTCTTTTTACAGGTTTGAGTTTTATGCTCACTAGCTTGGTCGGTTCCCTATTCCACATTTATTTAAGTTACAGTTTGTTGTTTGCTATCGGGACAGCGCCCTTTTTCCCTGTAATCAGTGCCACTATTTCAAAATGGTTTGATAAGAAGCGAGGTATTGCCCTGGGACTGGCCACTTCAGGCTCAAGGTCAGGTCAAGCAGCTTTTGCTCCCTTATCTGTTTTATTGATCTCATCATTTGGTTGGCGGTATGCCTATCTGATAACGGGATTCATTACCTGGCTTGTAGTGCTCCCTCTTTCCAGATTGATGAAGAATGATCCGCGTGATATCGGTGAATTGCCTGATGGCTATGAAGCTAAAACAGCTACTTTAAAAAGCGCTAATAAGCTGGATAGCCCGGGCCTGAAAGGCTTAACATTTACTCAGGCAATTAGAAAGCGCAATTACTGGTTTTTGGCGCCTACTTACTTGTTCGCAGGGTTTGCTAATTTGATGGTAATCACTCATATCATACCTTATGCTACAGATATGAATATTTCCTCAATGAGTGCATCGACCATTTTAACTATTATCGGTGTCGTTGCTATACCTTCCGGGATATTAATCGGCAGGCTCATAGATGTTGCCGGGGCCAAAATCCTGCTCATCCTATCTTCTTTTCTCGTGGCGGGAGCCATAGTCAGTCTTATCTGGGCACAGGAGCTATGGCATTTCTATCTGATTGCAGCAGTTTTTGGCGTAGGCAATCCAGGAATCGGCCTCGCTGTGATAGCACTTACCGTTGATACCTTTGGAAAACGGAATATGGGTACGATAATAGCTTCACTGGATGGATGTCATTCTATTGGTTCGGCTGTGGGGCCGCTTGTCGGAGGATTAGTATACGATATCTACGGCAACTATGATCTGGCGTTCCAGTTTTCGGCAATCGGACTCATTATATCGGGTCTTTTGTTTATTTTTTTTAAACCGGAACCAGTTTCCCATGATTAATCACAGCGATTCAGAATCGCTGCAATTTTGGCATCCATTCTTCAGAATAAAAAAATAGAAACGGGTGGAAATGAATATGAAAAGCAATAATTTTAATGTATTGGATTGCATAGGAGACACTCCCCTCATTAAAATCGGGAACATTTATGCCAAAGTAGAGAGCATAAATCCTAGCGGCAGCATAAAAGACCGGGTAGCTTTGCAAATAATCGAAGCTGCTGAAAGAGATGGGAAGTTGGAGAGGGGTTTTACAATAGTTGAAGCCAGCAGCGGAAACACGGGGATATCTTTATCTATGGTAGCTGCCATCAAAGGCTACAAGACAATTATCGTGATGCCGGAAAATATGAGCCAGGAACGAATGAAGATAATGAAAGCCTTTGGAGCTGAGCTGGTACTAACATCCACCAGCGGTAGCCTTAAAGAAGCTATTGATAAAGCGGAGGAGATTGGGAGAATCCCCGGCACATTTATAGCCAGGCAGTTCAGCAATGTAGAAAACATAATAGCCCAGGAAAAAACCGGCGAAGAAATTCTGAAACAAATTGGGCCGGTTGACGCTGTGGTTGCGGGTGTTGGCACAGGCGGCACATTGATGGGTATATCCAATGCAATCAGAAAAGTGAATCCGGCAGTAAAAGCAATAGCTGTGGAGCCGGAAGAAGCTGCAGTCATGTTTGGTGGAAGCGATGTAAGGATCAAAGAGCATAAAATCCAGGGCATAGGGGATGGATTTATACCAAAATTAATTGACATGAATCAGGTTGATCAGGTTATAACAGTGAGCAGTGAAGATTCTGTTGATATGGCCAGAAAGCTTGCCAGAGATTACGGGCTGCTGGTTGGTATAAGCTCTGGTGCCAACATTCTGGCAGCGTTAAAAGTAGATCAAGAATATGAAAAAGTGGTCACTGTTCTGCCGGATAGAGCTGAGCGATATATGAGCATGGACCTTCTTCAATTGTAGAATTACCTGCCGGCTCCATATGTTTACCAAACTCGTTACAACAAAAAGTGGCAACGGGTGGATTTGGACCACCGACCAGGGGCTTATGGGATTGGGAAGCAAAAGGCGGATGCCGCTGGACTATCCGTTTTAGGGGCAGAATATCTTTGAAGCTGCGGCTCTGATAAGCAAGGAAGCCGGCCATACGGACGATGGGGCGGCCGCACCTTTTTCCCCTATGGATACCGCCGGTCCGGATTGATCGCGGTATGGTAACCATCTAGGTTACCCGATAGACGAAAATCCGGTGCTTGATGTTAGGTTCCCCAAGGGGCATGGACACAAATGGCGCTGTGGCTTCAACCTGCTTCCACTTCCCGGACTGCTCAAGGGCTGCCTGCTTCTCGGAAAAACCATGGGCGTCGGTACGCACGCTGAAGATGACATAACCGCCGCTGCGTGTACAGCGGATAAGCTCGTCGAATGACTCTGGCGGAGCGTGCCCCACGCTCAGAACACCTACTGCCGTTGTTCCAGCAAAGAGGTTATCCTGAAAGTCAAGACGCTTCCCCATCTCCATTTCGTGCAGTTCCCGGTAGACGCCTTTCCTCCTGGCGATCTCCAGCATGCCGCTGGACATGTCCATGGCTACGAGGTCTTTGTAACCCAGCAATGCCATGACTTCTCCCATGATACCGGTACCGGCACCAGCGTCCAGCAGCGATCCATCTGTTGGCTTCAGGTACCTGCCCCAAAAGCCCGCCAGAACGGCCGGTATCTTGTAACCGTAGCTGGCAACATCGGTGTCATATTCATTAGCCCACAGGTTATATTTGTCTTTAAGTTCCTTTGTACCCTGTGAATTGTAGATCCAGTCCAACCTCTTCTTCGGGTCATTATCGAGCGTCATCTAGTTTCTCCTATCTACCAAAATTGCTAACACGAATACTCCAGCACATATCAGGAACAAAATAATAGCCCGTCCAGAATAACCTAAAAAATAAATACGAGCCCAGCAGCGATGCAGATAACGGGGAAAGCAGTAGCTCTAACATAAAAATTTAAATCCATTGATATAAGTATAGGATTGACATATTAGTAATGTCAACCAAAATCAGAAAGCCAGGCTAATCGAAAAAACGGATTAGAGATGCTTATTTCAGGTTACAGCCAATATGATTCCGCATTCTGGTGGAAATTCATTCGGTCTATCTTGCAAGAATTCAAGCGGTTTTATCCTGGACGATATAAAATGCGTCCCTGAAAAAGAAACCGGGTATTTTTGCAGATTCTGCACACTATATCCAATTGTCCATTTACTTGTGTTAGAATTGCCATTGTATAACTATTTAACAGGGAGATAGTAAATAAGATGGATAACAGCAGAGATATTACTATGATTGAGCAATTCGTTGATTATCTACTACCTGAATTGACTCCGTATGAATCCACACTGTATCTATATTTACTCCGAAACTCAATAATGAGAAATGGGACTAATCAAATTAGGATTGGGAAAAGGACTCTAGCTGAAAAATTTTGTAAGGCTTCAAGAGGGGAAAATGTCAGTTATGCCCAAGTATCCAAAATGTTAGATAATCTTGAGCAAAAAAATTGTATTCAAATAGGAGATACGGATAGGTTTGGTACTCTCTATAAAGTTGTTCAGCCGAGAAATATCCCTTTAGTAATTGAAAAAATAGCTCAGACTCAAATAATTGAGACCGAAGAAGATTATTTTAATGATCCCGAAAATCGACTTGAAATATTCAACAGGGATGACTGGATTTGTCAATATTGTGGCGATAAGGTAACCCAACAAAATGCTAGCCTCGATCACTATATTCCCCAGAGCCAGGGTGGAAAACATAATAAGGATAATCTTCGTACTTGTTGCCTAACCTGCAATAGTATTAAATCTGGAAAAACATATGAAGAATCAGCACCTCTTCTTTTAAAAAGCATCCGAGAACGAAAGGTTAAATTAGGTAAAGAATAGATAGCAGAATATTATGAGTCTATATTAACATTAAATGTGAGGCTTTGCTGCTTACTAAATGTATTATTTTGCATTCGTATATTGGAGCCACCTGATATATGAATTCCGCTCCCTTTGCTCCCAACTAAACTACGGTAATATTTTTCAACACCATCCCGAAAATCCTTATAATTAAACGGGCCTTCATAACCTTCTGCATTACCAATCTCAAGAGGTTCTGATTCAAAACTTCCTCCGACGGTTTGTTTGATATTAATATATAAGTTCTTATAAACCTTGCCGCCGAATTCTAGGTCAAAAAATACTCTTGAAACCATATGTTCATCATTACTACCATATTCTTGGCTGTCCTGAATTAATTTTTGAAAAGTGACTTTAGCTAATGGCATAGTTCTACCTCCTAGTAGTTTAAGTGCTGATTTATTATACTGTTATATTATTTAGTTAGTCTATCTATAGGGCTATACTTCTTGTGGCTCTCTACTGCATCATAACAACCCACTGCTTGGCAATACCTATTAGTCATCATTAAAGTTGTATGTCCAAGTAACCTCTGTAACATCAGGCTATCCCCTCCATTCTTCAGCCATAGAGTAGCAAATGTATGCCGGAGCAAATGAGGATGAACATTGATACCGGTTCTCTTCCTTAATTTGATGAATAAAGTCTCAACACTGCTATCTTTGACAGGGTCATTTCATTTTTGGACTTTAGACAATTTTTAAGAGCTAAGATTAACCATAACCTTAATCAGGGTTATAACTTATTGCACTCAAGCTTAAGCTTGAGCTTAAATGCACTTTAAAAACTAAATAATCGAAACGAAAT
>JAQULX010000030.1 GCA_028718465.1 Dehalococcoidales bacterium
AATAACAATTGACCGCGACGGGTGTATTGAGTGTGGAGTCTGTGAGACGACTTGTCCGGATATCTTTGAACTCAAGGTAAATGAGAAAGCCAGGATAGTGGAAAAATTCCGCCAGGATGCCAATCCGGCTATTGGTGAAGTCGGTCCGGATTTAACTTCCTGCGCCCGGGAAGCCGCTGATGGGTGTCCGGTATCCGTGATAACAGTAGTTTAAAAGCTCTTGAACCTGGTCCTGAATCAACTGTTCTCATCTTGACATAACCGTTATAAAAAGTCCGGTCGGCTAAATATTAAGAGTGGGTATATGTCCATACCCTTGAGGGCTGCCGGTAACCGGGCTGGGCTGTGGCCTGCTTTTCCAGAAAGACCTTTCTGGCTTCTGATATCGAAAGACCTGCGACTTCAATGTTCTCTAAAGAAGACTCCCCTAAACCCAGATCAGCAGCTTGCTCTACGTGTTCTACATAATCAATTCCCAGGATTTTGGCGCCAATTGAATCGGCTGCCACGCAATCTTTACTGGCAATAGTTAGCTCTGATTCAAAGGCAAGACCCCCAATCGGACCTCTTCCTGTCATTGCCGGATGACCGACAATGATGCCAAGGTCAATGGGAAATCTCCGGCACATCCCGGTGATAAAGCCGTGCATATCCACGTAGAATTTATTGGGACGTTTCTGGGTTCCTCGCGGATGACCGTAATAATCGGCAGCCGGGAAAGACATGGCGATGTTTTTCATGGTCAGGGTTACGGTGGCCTCGTAATGGATTTTATGCTGGGCCAGAGAGATAAGCGTTTCATACTCCAGGATATGCGGATTTATCCTGACTTCCCTTTGTGGGCCATAGGTTAAGGGGACCGATTTGAAGGGAGGCCGGTTATGGTCAAAGAATTCTACTTTTTCGCTTTGAATGACCTTATCGATACCGAGTAGAGCAAAAACCTCATCCGTCTCGGCGGCTCCCGCTCCCCCGGATACCACAATACGGGACGGATTAAATTTTTTTACATACTGGATTACCGCTTCCACCGAATCCGCCTGGGTACAGGCAGTGGTATCATTCGAAGAGGCCCAGGTGTCATTGGGCTTAATGGCTACGTACTTGCCCTGAAACAGGGCTGATAAGTTGTCCAGCATATCCAGAGCATGCCAGATCCCGTCTTTTACTTTGGCGCTTCTTACAATAGCTGCTCTAGACATTTATATGTTCCACAATCCATTTTCAATCCAGATTGGTCCCGCGGTTCTTAAGACAGCCACTAATATTATATCAAAATAATTTTCTTCCCAGATGAACGAAATAAATGCCTGATTAATCCAGCCCCGTCCGGAGATTCTCCGTGGGGACGGGATAATGATTAAAGATTGATGAAGGAGAGAAGGGAGACCGAGTAGATTCCGTGTCGAGAGACTGTGTCTCAACGGAACAATAAAGGCGTGACACCTTATTCCGCTGTCACCCTGGAGGAGCCTCACTCACTAATACCTGAGGCGACGAAGGGTCTCAGGGAGGGGGGACTCGATGTGTCACCTGCCAGAAGAAGGCTCCAGCATGACAGGTTGTACCTGATTTATCTCTAAGGCAGTTGGGTTTTGCGTTCTATATGGATTATTGCCCCCTTTAAGAGGTTGCTTTTTAATACAAGGTATTAGTAATCAGGATCTAGCAATTTTGAATATAGTTAACGCTTCAACCCGCATTCAGGAATTGGCCCTTTTCCTTCTAATAAGGGAGTGACTGTTAGATTAATTACGACTTCCTCCACTCCAGGTAGAGCCCGGACTATACGTTTGGCTACAAATATTTCTGCCCGGGATCTTCCCTGGTACAAACATCGGGACAATAATTGTGTAGAATTATGACTAGGGATGAAATATTCCGGGCGGTTGGTCTCCTTATCGCTTAAATGGGTGTTAACGCAAGGACGTTGCCGGATGATCTCTCTCGAAGAGGAACTGAGGGGAAAAGAAGTAGAGAACAACAGAGACAGCTATCGGAGCACCAGATAATGAGGGATAACGTTGGTTAAGGTAGATTTATTAATCATAGGCGGAGGAACTGCGGGAGAATATGCCGGTAGAGCTGCTGCTCGCAGTGGAGTTTCGGTAGCGCTGGTAGAGAAAACCAGGATTGGCGGAGCCTGCGTCTTTAACGCTTGTATTCCCACGAAATCATTATTGCAAGCAGTTCGCGCATTTAAAAAAGCCCGTGACGCCAGCTTTTTTGGTTTACCTGCGCTGGAAAAGAATCCCGACTATCTGCATGTGAAAGAATTCAAGGATAAAATCGTTCAGGGCCGGGGAACGGGACGGGATGAGCGGCTTACCGGGCTTGGTGTAAGAATTTTTAAAGGAACTGGCCGCTTTATCTCGCCCAATGAAGTAACAGGAGGAGAAGAACATATCCATGCCGGTAAAATCATTATTACTACTGGTTCATCTCCGGCTGTACCGCCTATACCCGGTCTCCGGGAGGCAGGCTATCTTACTCATACAGGGGCTTTGGAACTGGAGAGAGTGCCGGAAAAACTGGCGATTATCGGTGCCGGCCCGGTTGGATTAGAGTTTGCTCAAATATTCGCGGCCTTTGGATCTCAGGTCCACCTGTATGAATTAGCAGACCATATTTTAAGCAACGATGATATCGAAATTTCTCTCGCTCTGGCCAATTTGCTTTCAGAACAGGGCATCTCTATATCGACCTCCACGAAAGTGAGTGAGATACAACGTACAAGCAGCGGCAAGGTAATCGTAGCGGAGAAGCCTGATGGAGAAAAGTGGTCGGAGGAGTTCAGTGAAATCCTCGTGGCAACCGGACACCGCCCGGTGACCGAAGAGCTTAATCTGGCTGTGGCAGGCATTCAAACCCGCTCAGGAGGAATCAAGGTTGATTTATCTTTACAAACTAATATACCTCATATCTGGGCGGCTGGGGATGTGACCGGGACCTTCAATTATGTCAGTATTGCGGGAGAACAAGGCAGGACAGCGTCAATGAACGCTGCTACCGGTATTCGCAGAGAGCTCAACTATTATATCTTGCCCAGAGCGACTTTTTGTGATCCGGAAGCGGCTAGCGTCGGTTTAACAGAAAAGCAAGCCCGTGAATCAGGATATCAAATTAAAGTGGGAAAATTCGACTATGCCGATTTGGCCAGGTCAATCATATCCGGAGAAACTGAGGGTTTTATCAAGATCGTGGCTGACGAGAAATCGGGGCGGATACTGGGTGGCCATATTTTGGGCTCAGAGGCTTCTACCCTCATCCAGGAGGTTGCGGCAGCTATTGCCGGAAAGCTAACCGTATCCGACCTGTCTGACCTTCTGCATGTATACCCCAGCTTTAATGAAGGTATCCGCTATGCAAGTCAACGCTTAGCTCGCCAATTAGATTCAGAAAGGCTGATCGCTGATTCAACAGATATTAAATAGAAATATGGCTTAATAACCATAACATGGATTAAAAGCGGGTTCCGGACCCGGAAATTAGACTTTGATGAGTAAATTGCGCCAGATATACAGTCCGGATATGTTGAAAGCAAAACAAGGATAAAAGGAGTTGGAGGATGGCTGGAACTGGTGAAACAAAGATGAGGACAACTAAAAATCGAGGCCAAAAGCGTCTCTCGAATGTACCAGAAGAAAAGGTGTTCTGGAGCCGCGACGGTCAAATATTTAAGAATTTATATGAATTGGAAAGAGGCCTCAACAACATGCCGGATGAAACATATGGATATCATACCGGTGAGGAGAGGAACGATTTCTCATCCTGGGTCCGTGATGTTATTGGTGATGGGCCATTAGCAAAGAGTCTCGTGAAAGCTTCAAACAAGCAAGATGCCGCCATGAAGGTGGAAGAACGAATTCACCATTATCTTTCTAAAGAATGATTTCCGTATTAAAACCTTCCCGATTGTTCTGAACGGCCTGACCGGAACAGGGCAGGAGAAAGATTTGATATGGCCAAGAAGCGCATTGCAGTTTTAACCAGCGGCGGTGATGCTCCCGGTATGAATGCTGCTATCCGGGCATCTGTACGGATGGGGATTTATAAAGGCTGGGAGATGTTCGGCATACAACACGGTTATCAAGGTTTGATCAATGGGGACATTATCCCGCTGAAGGCCAGGGATGTAGGAGGTATTATCGAAAGAGGTGGCACTATCCTGCACACGGCACGTAGTCCCGAATTTGAAACTCGCGAAGGCCAGCTAAAGGGGTTAAGTACGCTAAATGACAACCATATCGATGCCTTGATCATTATCGGAGGCGGCGGCTCGCAAACCGGCGCTTTAAAATTATGGGAATTGGGCTATCCGGTCATTGGAGTAGCTTCTACAATAGACAATGATCTTTACGGCTCTGATATAACTATCGGCGTCAATACAGCTTTAAATACCGCTCTGGAAGCAATCGATAAATTAAGGGTTACGGCCTCGTCCCATGACAGAGCTTTCATGGTTGAAGTGATGGGCCGCGATTGCGGCTACCTGGCCTTGATATCCGGTATAACCGGCGGAGCAGACTATATTATCATTCCGGAAGTTCCGGTTAATCCTGAAGATGTAGCCAGAGAATTACGTTCAGCATATCAAAGAGATAAAATGCACGCCATTGTAGTTGTGGCCGAAGGGGCCGGATATAATGCTGAAGAATTATCCAGGTATTTCCATGAGCATCAGGCTGATCTTGGATTTGAGATCCGTGTAACCCGGTTAGGGCATATCCAACGCGGCGGGACCCTAACAGCCTTTGACCGGCTGCTGGGCACCCGGCTGGCAGCCACGGCAACCGATTACCTGGAACAAGGCAGGTATGGGATACTGGTAGGCCTCGTCGATAACAAATTGACGGCTACCCCTTTGACTGAAGTGGCTGCCAATAAAAAAACACTGGATTTAAGTTTACTCAAGCTGGCTAATATTTTGGCCAAATAGCTGCTTTAGTTATCTACTGGATTTATTATTTATATAGTTCATGGGCATCAACCGTATGGCGGGATATTGAAAGTACCGGCCTGGCTTCCAGGAGTTCAACCCAGCCGTCCCTCAATTCCTCAAAGATATCCTCAATTTCACCTCTGGCTACGGCTTCCTGAAGCACGCACATGAAAGCTCGGGCATTCTTTATGGCTTCATGGTAAGAACTTTCAGAGCGGGCAGCTACCCTTTTATAGAACTCCTCAACAGAAAAATACTCTACGCGCTTTTGTTTGATAGTAAAATCTTTGAATTCCCTGGGAAGCTGTGCCATTAAATGTCTGCGGTGAGGAGCAGATATTCGCTCATTAAGTGTTTTCAGGGTAGCTTCAATGACCGTTAGAGCTCTATCACTGGAATCAAGTTCTGCGTAGTTCTGGACCTTGCTTACAAATTCGTTATAATTCATCTCTCATCCCCCAGAGTGAAGGCCGGGGCAGCTTAAGATAAATCGGCCTGAAATATATTCGCTACTTTCATATTATATACAGCGGATGAAAGATATGTGGACCTGTCCTCATGTCAGGTCTCGTGTGGCGCATCTCATTCTCACCGTTTTTCAGCAATAACCAGCATTTCAAAATCTTCGGTGGTTAATTTATCGGTCCTGGAAAAAGCCCCCAGCTTCGCTCCGAAGATCTCAATTTGGGTATAGTCAAGTGTTTTCAAAAGCCACGTAATCTCGCTTGGTACATAATATCGTTCATTACATTCGAGCGTCTTTTTTTTGCCGTCATCGTCGACAAACTCTGTGATATTGTGGTCCCGGAAAGTCATCAAATTAAATGTGTTGCTTTTGTAGGTTGCACTACCCGGGTCGGTGGTAGAAGCGCAGAATTCCTCAACGGAATGGTAAAGAGGGAAGAGACCATTCAGTGTCGTGAATATTAATTTACCCGGTGTTTTCAGGGCTTTTGCGGCATTCCTGAGTATCTCGTAATTCATCTCATCCGTTTCCATCAAGGGAAAGGCGCCTTCACAAAGCATTATCACAAGATCATACTCATTTTCAAAAGGCAAATTTCTCGCATCGTGTTTCAGGAAATCTATTTCGAGAGCCTGTTTTTCTGCTTTCTCCATGGCTTTGGCAAGCTGTGAATCAGATAAATCTATCCCGGTAACGTTGTAGCCGCGTTTTGATAATTCAATGGCGTGTCGACCTGTCCCGCACCCAACATCAAGCATCTTTTTAGACCTGTTAAAGCCGATCTCCCGCTCGATAAAATCGCATTCTCCTATCGTTCCTTGAGTAAAGCTCTCAGAATCGTATTTATTCCCGTAGTTTTCAAATAACGCTTCATACCACTGTTTCATTTCCAGTTCCTCTGTTTTTTAAGACGCTTTTTTACACAGTGTTTGCATTAGAGTTGTTTCCTGCATCGAACATTCGGTTTTTTTAATTCTTCTTTGGCTTGTTATCCTGCTCAATCATGTGCCCGGTTTTCTCATAATGCCTTTTTATCATGGCGATGATAGTTTCAGGAATAACAGGTCTTATAAAATAATTCTTCTTTTGTTCTTTATTGTTACCATCCAGTATGTCTGAAGCTATTTCAGCATATGCTTTTTTCAATTTCAGGTACAAGAATGGAATTCTCTTTGTCATCACGACCACAGGTCCGGTCCCGATGCATATAGAGAACCGCCAGTTAAGAGAAAGCCTTCGACTGAAATTCTGGATTACCCTGACAGCTTCCCCGGTGGTCTTTTCCGGTCTGGGGAAAGCACAGTTTACCACTACGTATACCCTGGCCTCTCTGTTATATTCCCGGCCCGTTTTCAGGTACTGATAGTAATCTTCCAGGAGCCGCATAAGCGCCCCGGGAAGCCCGTAGTTGTGCAGAGGAAAGACTAATACGATGGCATCGGCACAAGCTATGCTTTCCAAAATATTTTCAGGATAATTATTATGTGTCCTGGCCTTAACAGTGAGAGTTGTTTTGTTATATTCCGTATCAGGCAGCCTGAGACTCAGGTCCTTCAGGAATTCCAGGGACGCGGCTTGCTTGCCTCTGAGACTGCCGTTAATAATGCAAACGTTTTTCATAACATGATTTCGCATTGCGCTTCTAATGCTGCGCAAATTTTTTCGTTATCTTCAACGGACTGACTTACAAATACATCTACCTGTACATCCATGCCGGGATGAACGATATCCGCCTTGCCGCGGTGTTTGGCGGTCAGATCGATGAAGGTGCTCTTCTCCTCATCATCGATATCCTCCCCGAAGCCAATAATGACCTGCCAGTTATGACTTCCCGTACCCTTATTGATCGCGCTGGCCATGGTCGAAGAATAATGCCCGAACAGCACCGGGGTCAAGTAGAAAGTGGCGGAATACTTTTTAACATTCTTCTTTATCTCATTGACTATGTCTTTGTTGACGCACTCATCAGGATGCTTTGTCAGGCAGATGAGGCAGCCGATGCATTGAAACACATCATTCTTCCCCAGTTCAAATACGTCTACCCGATGCCCCTTCTCTTCCAAAAACCCGACAATACCGGCTTTTAAATTTTCAGAAAGATCCGTTTGGGAATCCTTATCCATGATCAAGAGAACATTCAAAGCGAACCCTCACAATACATTCTCAGATGAATTTGGAAATATCTTAACAGACATTGATAGATGACTCAAGTCGTTTTTTAAGAGAAAAATGGTGGTATACTGCCTGACGAACTGAGTGGTGAAAAAGCCTGCGGTAACGGGCTAACCTGGAGCTACTTATTCTGGTTTTAACTTATTTTCATTAACAGAAGAGGATTCAACGAAAAGGGTAAGTCCCTTCATTTCAACAACAAACACCTCAACGCCGGCATCTATGTGACCGGATATCGAATATGCCTGCCACAGTTCGGCACCCGATTGGACATACCCATTCGGACATAGTGGCGTCTTTGTTCGGCAGATAGAGCCGACTACTGTCTCAGCACCAACAACAGGTGTTTTACCTATAGCATCCTTACCCAGCCGATAAGTCAGGTAGGACCATGCAGCCCATCCGAGAACCAATATAATAGAGATCCAGATGGGAACTTTGATACCAAAATGGGGTAATAACCCCAGCAAGACGGCTACCAGTACCACTTCCTCCATAATGGAAGTAATCAGGCAGAACAACCCGAATGACCGTTTGTTTTTAGTCGATGGCATGGTTTAAGGGTATCCAAAGACTCGTATTTAGTCAAGAGAATAATATTACTGTGATGTACGACAGGAGCCCAAACAGGCTTGAAACCCATAAGAGCACTTGATCTGCTAGTGGTACATTTTGAGCCAGAAACAAGATTCAGGACTCTTTACCCGTTGACTTGCCTAGTATGGGAAGGGTGTAAAGAACTGCTTCCTGGATTTATCGGATATTATTGATAAATGGTTAGCCAATCTGAGCATGGTTCAGCATTTTCCCATGTGGCAAAAACTGAAAGTCCTTGATCTCATTTGCCCCAATAGCAGTAGTTTTCCAATCCCAATACTTTGGCTGCGCCTGACACGGTGATTCCATAGAATATTGCGGGTTTGCCAACTAAGAAATCATTAATCGTATCATTCACAATGGTACTGCCGGTAGCTACGATAAGGTCACACCATTCCACATGTTCCCCGGTTTTCAGCGGGCTTTGTACGATAAGCCCGTATTTTTCCGTGTTGATATTGGCATGGTCCATATCGGTAACCTTGATCTCATACTTTTTAGCTAGAGATTCAGCCAGCCGCGGCTGGAATCCTACCATCGCAATTTTGGGGTTTCCATACTTTTCAGCGACATAATCCACCAGCTTGAGGCCGCATTCCCTGGGTTCATTATCTTTGCAATGAGTCGTCTTATCAATCAACCCCAGGTAGCGCATCACGGCATTTAAACTGGCAATAAAGATAGCTCTCCGGAAGTTGTTATTCAATTCCATGGTGGCTATGTCTTGAAGTTTCCCGGAATAGTTCCCAAACATATCGGTGTAAGCCTGTCCGAAGGTGTTACGAAATTCGGCTTGCATCATCCTTTCCCGGCCGGTAATTAAAGGGTAATCCTTGTCTTCAGGGTTTCCGATGGCTTCCTCTGGATTTAGAGGCTTGGCTTTGATAGTAACTTCGCCCGATTCCAGCCCGTTCTCCTTTATGTACGTTAGGAATTGGTCTTTCAGTAATTCATAAACTTTCATTAACATGCTCCTTTATTCAGATCCAAATATTATTCTAGACTGTAATAATTGATTCATATCTACGCCTGTAAAAATGGTTCACCATGCCAGTGTAACGGCATTACATCAACAATTTCATCTTTGGATACTATGGAATTTTCAGGTATTATTGCCAGTCCATCAGCCTTAGTGACTGAGATCAAGACGCCTCTTTTCTGATCTCCGGCCAAACTGGCAAGATATTTTTCGTCTTTTCTCTCCAGCTTTACCCAGAGAAAACTGTTCGCCGTTTTCTTATTGATTACCGGTTCTTTCATCCTGGCTTGAACCTTAGGCCGGTTTAGTTCCCGATAGCCTCTCATCTTCAGAATGGCAGGTCGGGCAAACAATTCAAAATTTAGCAGACAAGCGGTCGGATTTCCAGCCAGGGCAAAAAAGGGAATAAGCTGGCTGAGGTCTCCCTGGGGAACCCTTTCAATCATCCCGAAAGAGAAGGGCTTGCCGGGGGAGATTCTGACACCGGAAAAGAGTACCTGGCCGTTTTGACCAATGATATCCCGCACCAGATCAAAATCCCCCTGTGAGACGCCGCCACTGGAAATAATGGCATCGGCTGTCATCCCCTTTTTCAATTTCGCCAGAATGGACTTTTCATTATCGCGGGCAACCCCTAGTATTTTAGGGATACCTCCATAATGATTCACCAGAGCCGCAATAGCCGCTGTGTTGCTATCATAAGATTTTCCCGGAGGCAGCGGTTCACTTAAGTTAATAAGTTCTTCCCCGGAGGCCATGATAGCCAGCACGGGACGCCGGATTACCCGTACCCTGGCTTTCCCGATTGAAGTTAAAACGGCGATTTCCGCCGGACCCATTCTGGTCCCCTTTGCCAGTACCAGAGAACCCTGGTTAATATTTTCGCCTATCTGGCGAATATTTCTGCCAGAAACCACTGAAGCATAAATATGCACTTCTGAGAGGGATTCTCCTTTAGAAGCCTTATTGGCTTCCGATTCATCGGTATCCTCGAACCTGATCACACAATCAGCACCCGAAGGGACCGCAGCACCGGTCATGATACGAATTGCCGTGCCTGATGTCACTGATCTTTTCGGTAAATAGCCCGCTATCACAGTCTCAATAACATGCAGCGTAACCGGATTGTCAGGACTTGCGTTTTGGATATCTTCCGCGCGAATGGCGTATCCATCCATGGCCGAAGTCTTTGTGAGAGGCACATCATAACCGCTATAGACATCTTCTGCAAGGATTTGCCCTGCACTTTTCAGTAACGGTTTTTCCTCCGCTTCCAGTGTATTGACATTCTCCAGTATTTTAGCTGTAGCTTCGGAATAATCTAACATGGGTAATCTCCTTTCTATAAGGACCCTTTATTTGCTTTTCAGATTAGGGTTTATTATTTTCAAATACCCGGATCCTTTTCATCCTCAAGATAATATAGACCTCCTGACCATCCTCCAGGTCCATTTCTTCAAATATATATCCGTTCACTTCGGCAACCAGCTTAATACTACCTACCTCTAAATGGATTCTCACCGTGTCGTTACGAGGTATAATATCGGTCACTTTAGCCAGGAAGCTATTAACGCCGGGGCCTCGCGGTTTACTCTCAGAGACATAGATATGCCGGGGTAAAATGGCTATTTTATGCATTGTGCTGCCGTCATGAGGAACATTAATTTTCAAGCCTCCGCAGCCTACCTCCATGACGCCTGGCCCGGTACTCTGGCAGTAATCGCAGTCCAGAATATTGGGAGCACCGATAAAATCCGAGACCTTATTATTACAGGGGTAAAACAACAGCTTCTCCGGCTCATCCACCTGCTGGATCGCACCTTCTAATATTACAGCCATCCGGTCCGCCAGATTAACTGCTTCCATTAAATCATGGGTTACATAGATAGCGGTGATTCCCAGACGGCGCTGAATCTGTTTCAGCTCACTTCTTAAATACTTGGCCGTTTGCGCATCAAGGCTGGACATGGGTTCATCCAGCAGCAGGATCCTGGGCGAGGAAGCGAGAGCCCTGGCCAGGGCGACCCGCTGTTTTTCACCGCCGCTGAGATTTCCCGGATATCGCGCGGCTAAATGACTGATATTCATCATTTTAAGTAATTCATTCACCCGTTCCTGTATTTTAAGCCTAGGCCAATTTTTCACCTTCAGGCTGTAGGCGATATTGGCATTAACATCGAGATGAGGAAACAGGACCAGGTTCTGGAAGAGATAACCGATCTCTCTTTGGTTGGCCGGAGTCCGGTCGATAGAAACTCCATCTATTGAAACTGTTCCCCCGTATTCAACCAGCCCGGCGATTACATTCAGCAGGGTGCTTTTACCGGAACCGTTAGGCCCCAGAAGAACCAGGAATTCCTTATCCCTGATCTCCAGGTCGACATTGCGGCAAGCGTAGTTGCAAATATCCTTAGCGGCTATGGACGGCATATTGCCTCCATCTGGCAGTCATTTTAATCTCCATGTACTCGAAAAACTTCTCAAAGACCAGGCACATTACGGCCAGCACTATCAGGCACACGATGATGATATCAATGCGTATCAGGCTCTCCGCCCTCATCAGCAAAGCCCCGATCCCGGTAGGAATAGCCACCATCTCGGCAGCAATAATTACCCGCCAGGCCATCCCGGCTTCCAATCTTAGACCGGTAAAGATATTGGGCAGCGCCAGCGGCATCACCACGGTAAACAGGATCTTTCTGTCCGGCGCTCCCAGGCTCCGGGAGGCTTTGATATAGTCCGGATCTACATTTCGGATGCCCGTCACTGTGTTGTAGAGGACAGGGAAGAATGAGCAGATAAAGATTAGAGTAATAGGCAGCATTTCGTTAATCCCGATCCATAACATCAATAGTGGAATCCAGCCCAGGGTAGGAATGGGATAGAACAGACTGATAAGCGGGTGTAAAGCCCGCCCGGCAATTTTGTTCCAGCCCATGATGGTACCTGCGGTAATTCCCGCAATAGACCCGGCTAAGAATCCAATCAAAACCCGGACCAGGCTGCTGAGAAAATTCTCTCCCAGTACTCCGCTGACACTCAAATGGTAGAATTCCAACACTACTTCGGAAAAAGGAGGCAGGAAATGTCCCGGCAGCACTCCCAACCGGGCGATCACTTCCCAGAGGGTTAAAAAGACGACCACCGGCAGCATCCCCCATCCCGGTCTCAACCGTTTGAGGGTTTTCATTGCTTGAGAAACCTTAAATCCAGGATATCTTCAGCTTTAAAACCATTCTTGAGATAGCCCAGCGAGGCCATATAGTCTATGGTATTTTGGACTACAACCGGATCAATCCCCACCGAGTATTCCAGTCTATCCATAGAACGCAACATTATATCAGAAGTAATCTCTAATTGTTTGGCGGTATCCGCCACCTCTGCAGGGAAAACCTGGTCTCCGGCCGATTGAAGCTGCCGGGCCATGATTTCAGCCGCCTCTCCGGGATTATCGTGAGCCCAGGCAGTAGCTTTCTGAGAAACTTCTACCAGTTTTTGCACCGTTTCAGGTGAGTTGTTCAGCAGATCCTCTTTAACGATCAGGACGCTCCCCTGCATTTCCGGCCAGATATCCCGGGCGGTTAGAAGCATCTGAAAACCGCAGTCCTCTGCCATAGTAGCCCATTGTTCCGGCATAAGGGTGGCATCCAGTTTCCCGGCTTGTATCGCCAGTAACTGCTTGGGAGGATTCATCTGCTGGACATTTTTTAATACTGTATCCCGTTCCAGCCCGTATTTATCCATCATCTTTTGCAAGGCCACATCAGCCGCAGAACCAGTTTGCACACAACCAATACGAATACCTGGTTTGGCCAGATCCTGAATGTTTTTAATCTTATCCGGATTCACCGCCAACCCATAGCCGTACTTATGCGTTCCAGCAACTACTTTAAGCGGCACTTCGGCATTAGCATAGGCGCTGATAGCCGGTACCAGGCAGATGTAAGCTGCCTGAATATCCCCCCTGGCTAAAGCCGCCGCCAGGGCGGTGCCGGTGACATAGCTCTCGTAAGCCGATAGGTTTAGGCCTGCCTCCTTGAAATAGCCCTGATCCTGGGCGATATAAGCACAGGCGGCATGGTCTGTAAACTCAACCGCCATACCGATGGGCTTACTGGCTTCTGACTTCTGCGCACATCCACTGATTACGGGAAAAATCAGCATCAGCGATAAGATTACGACCAGCATTTTTTTCATAGCAGATTCCTTTCTTAATTGCTTATTATTTTCCAAAGGGGCAAACCGGGAAAGCACATTGGGTGCAGTTTAAGCATAAACCGCCGTGTCCGAGTTCAATAATATCTTCCCGGTCGAGCTTCTCCTCACAAAGAATCCGGGGTAGAATCAAATCCAGGACAGTGGTTGGATTATGGCTGGCAGCCGCAGGGGCTCCTAATACCGGCACTTCATCCAGCAGGGCATAAAGAAACATTGCGCCCGGCATTACAGGAGCACCATAAGATATCACGTTAGCACCACTTCTCCGCACTCCTTCCAGGGTGACATCATCCGGATCAACCGATAAACCTCCGCAGACCACAATCACTTCACTGCCCCTGGCTTTAGTTTCGGATATCGCCCGGGCTATGATATCCGCATCATCGGGCACAATAGTATGAGAGTCTATCTGCGAGCCCAGAGCCTCACATTTACGCAGGATGACCTCGCCGAATTTATCCTGAATCAGTCCTTTAAAGATTTCATTACCGGTAATGACTATTCCCACTTTCTTCTCGTGGAACGGTTTGATTTCAATAACTTGACCCGACGTCCGGCAGATGTTTTCGATTTCCCTTAATTTGGCTTCACCTGTATGCAGCGGCACGATTTTGGTGCCGGCCACGATTCTACCAGGCTCGCAGACTGTGTTATTGTGCAGGGTCGATACCAGGATTTCACCCAGAGAGTTGATTTCCTTTAGTAAATTAATATTTATTTTAAGCAGCCCGTGATACTTGGCTATGAGATTAACCCGGCCTTCTTTAGGCTGGCTGAACTCAATACCT
>JAQULX010000031.1 GCA_028718465.1 Dehalococcoidales bacterium
AGCCGCCAAAGATGCTGGCTGGTGAAATCTTCTTCGGAGAGAAAGCTGGTGATTTTATCATGGCTGATAGTGCCATCGGTGGCCTTTTCTAATCCGGTAGCGGTGGTTTTGGCAGTCGAGGCAATGAGATAATCTGTATATAAATCTAATAATTGTAGGTTCATATTTCTATTTTAACTGATCGCTTATTTTACTTGAATTGCTTGTTATATCAGCTTAGTCAAGCCGTAACATGAGTTAATTATTAACCTGACATTCCCCGGGTCGAGTTTCATTGCCTGAAAGGCCCGAGATGATACCACCTCCTTGCTCCAGTACTACCGTTCTGTATCTACATAAGAATAATTCAGGGGCGACCTTTACCAATAATAAATGCCGGATGATGATTATATACCTTATAAACCGGGGTATCCCAGCCGATTTTATCCTCGGGAATTAACCTTCTAAATTGTCCCCGGGCTTCGGCCTCTTTTAGACGCGGGGGGTCCCATCGGCGCATGTCTTCCCTGATCCACTGGCAAAGTAGCTCCATTTTCTTTTCATCCACGTTGATGGAGCCAGTGGGACAAATCATGAGGCAAAAACCGCAATTCATACAGGGTTTTGCTATAATGGGAGGGTCCAGAGTAAGATCAATACCATTCATGGGGCAGTTGTCCATACAGAGTCGACACCTGGGATAAACGCACCTGGTCCTGTCGTATCTCAAGATTTCCTTATACCGGAGGTCACGGACACTGGAGTCGTCCCCAAATTCCGGTAATGAAATCGGAGTAGGTTCCTGAGGAATGAGATCGGTCTCACCGGCGTAGATCCTCTGGCTGCGCCAGACCATTTGTCTTCCCCAATTTTCAGCTTCTTCAAGGTCGATTTTATCAGGATGTCCATCAGTGGGACCGGGCGTTGGCATGTCTAACGCCCAGCCGCTTCCATACCAATCGTTCCATCCGACAACAATTAAGCCTTTCTTCTTCAGTTGAGCGACCACACTGGGATTAAACATAAATCCCATCGCACCGTGAGTACAGAATGAGAAGGCATGTTTTTCACCGAGGAAGCTGAGATTGTTAATAAAGCCGGTAACATTAGGCGGTTCTTTAATGATAACCAGGGAACCTAAACCGATTAAATCATAATCGTATAAACGCCTGGGGTTGGCATCTTTGATCGAGACTAGATCGCAGTGACCGGTAATGGACATAATGCCGGTTTGGATAGCCCGGGCGATTTTCTCGGTATTACCGGTTTGAGAGAAATAAATCACTATACACTTCAATCTGGAAACCTCCTTCAAACAATCTTGCAATAAGCTGAATTCTCAATTGTCTATGAATAATACAACTATCGGTTTCAGATTAAGGTGAGATTCAATAATGACGATTATTTCATAATGTAAAAATAATAACAGACATCTGTGACAGCTAGCATGACCTAATGAATAATCTAACACGACCAAGAGCAATATACTAGATTGGCAACACGTAAAATTTTTAAAATACGTGTTTACAAGTGTGGTTAATGGCTGCTTTGGTATTTATTTAAAAGTGATTTAGCGACAACACAGATTTCGTTTCTTAACGATTCTGGCTCAAGGACCTCAACCTTATCTCTCCAGGCTAAAATCCAGCCGAAAAATTGTATGGTGTCTCTGACTTTGAGAGTCATAATTACAGAACCATCCCGTTGAACCTCGGTTTTTTGAGAAGAATGCAATCGAATATTTAAAATGCTGTTGCTTATCTTCGATTTGAAAAGTAATTTTACAGTCTCTATGTCTCTATTTTCGGAATATATTCCCCAGGCTGTATTCATGTAATCAATGGCATTAAAGTCTTCCGGAATTTCGAATGTATCCGTTTCGATAATTACGTTTCCGATAATATAGGATATAGCAAAGGCGCAAATAGTTTTCTTGTGGTGACAGTAAGCAATGACGTAGCTGGTACTTCCTATCATCGAAGGTTCGATGAAATAGGGTTCAATAATTCGTTCGACAGGGTCCTCTTCATCCACCAGGTTCTGATAGGTTATTCTGACTTTACGTTGCGATAACCATGCCTGGACAAGTTTATCAAAGTTGTACACTATCCTGGAATCCCGGGGTTGTCTCTCCATAAATTCAAGGGTGTTGAAGATCTGTTTTCTAAGCGGCGGAGGGACAATTGTGTTTAATTTCATTAAGGTTGAAATGATGTTTGAATCGTAAGCGGGGGAGAACTGCTGCATCAATCGGGCGGCGACGAAGATATTGTTAGCTTCTGACAAAGCAAAACGAATTGGAGGCAAATAGTAACCTTCGACTATACCTCTTTTATCCTTGTCTTCCCAGACTGGGACCTCGAGCTCGGATTCAAGTGCTCTCAGATCTCTGTATATTGTCCTCTTGCTGATAGAACATCGACTGGCCAGGTCTTCTATCGTCAGTCCTTGGGGATTTTGCCACAGTAAAATCTGCAGCTTTAACAATCTGGCAGTCCTGTCTCTTTTTCGCTGCATTTCATGTGTTTTACTATCTGGATGGTTGTTATTAAGAGGAAAACTGATACTATCGGAGCTTCTTCTTGCCTTGAATCTTTTTTCTTTATTCAATTTTTTTGTACTGGTGGTTTTTGCCAATAATCGTATAGCACGGTTGAAGCCGGAATATATAAATTGGAGATGATCTGCCGATTGGTTTTCCTGTAGAACTTTTTCTATTTTTTCGATCATTCGATGCGCAGTTTTATAGGAGATCCCGTATTCCTTTTGAATATCGCTGGCAGATAACGGACTCGTTGAACCGGCTGTTTTTCGTATGATGTCAAACCAGATTTTCAGTGGAACCGTCGATTTATGAAATATGGTTCCGGCAGCAGGATATACCTGGTGGCGGCAATTATCACAAGCATAACAATGGCGTTTGGAAATTTTGTGATGTTTGGTTACTTTTTTGCAGACCGGGCATTTTATTCCATAGGGATAAATTTGTTTTTTTAGCCACTCCAGGCAAGAATCATCGTTAATAAACCTGGATTTATAATTATTGTTTTTCAACCCGATCACTTATGCCCCCTCCTTTAAACACGTATTATAGACCAATTCTACGTGTTGTCAATTCTTTACATTGCCAATCTCTCTTAATGGATTGTTCATAAGGACATACTAGCTGTCACAGGTTTCTGGTACCATTTTTAATGCAGCAATCTGCACTGGAACGAGCGATGAAAAGGAGGAGAACTATATGAAGTATGACCAATATTTCATTTTTGAAACGCCGGCCTCTCCTCAACATCAGGCAAAGGCCGATGCACCCTGGATACCTTTACTGAGAATGGATAGCCGGGTCAGGCAGGGGGCATTTTACTTCGAGTGTGTCTGGATAACTGAACCCATACCGGAAAGCAAAGCCTTCAAACCGCACAGTCATGATTGTGACGAATATCTGGGATTTTTCGGCAGTGATATCAAAGACCCCTTCAATCTGCATGCTGAAATTGAATTCTGGTTTGATGATGAGAAACATGTATTTAATAAAAACTGTTTGATTTATGTCCCGGCAGAAACATGGCATACACCGGTTATTATAAAAAGTTTAGAGTATCCTATTTTCTGTTTGAGTACTTCTCCGGTAACCAAATATACTCAGAAAATCAACCGGGACCCCAGGTGGAGTCATTTGCCGGATCCGATTGAGGGCACGGCCTGATTCGTTAACCAATTCTGCTAATAATGCCAGGACGCCATCCCGTTAAACGAATGCATCCTCTGCCGGGTTGTTTATCGGCTAAAACACCTGCTTTATGGTAAAATGAGGTGGCTATAAGCAGGTGAGGTGTAGATCATCAGTACTGGCTCAATCAGTTTCATTTCGGAAGAATCGAATATCCGCCTGGATAAATATGTCAGTGATAAATGCCGGGAGCTTTCCCGTACCCGGGTGCAAAAACTGATAGAGGACGGCAATGTCACTGTTAACGGTAAGCCGGCACGGCCCAGTCTGAAGTTGCTGGCGGGCGATCAGATAAATGTGACGATACCTCCCCCCACCCCCAGCCGGCTAATTCCTGAAAATATTCCCCTGAAAGTCATCTATGAAGATGAAGACCTGCTGGTTGTTGATAAACCTGCCGGGCTGGCTGTCCACCCTGCCCCTGGACACTATACCCATACCCTGGTGCATGCTGTCCTGGCGCACGTGCCGGAGATCGATTCCGGGGAAACTGATCGGCCGGGCATTGTACACCGCCTGGACAAGGATACCTCCGGTCTTATTATTATTGCTAAAAATAATAAGGCTCATATGGAACTGTCTGAACAGTTTAAAGACCGGTCCGTCACCAAGGTATACCAGGCTCTTGTACACGGTCTCCTGAAGCCTGAACAGGGCGTTATCGAGGCCAGTATCGGCCGCCATCCGCGTGACCGCAAACGGATGGCTGTGGTGTCTCGTGGGCGCGAGGCTCGCACCGAGTACCGGGTTATTCAATACTTTGATGGTTATACCCTGCTGGAAGTCCGGCCGAAGACCGGCCGGACTCATCAGATCCGGGTTCATCTGGCTGCTATCGGCTATCCGGTTGTCGGTGACCGCATTTACGGCGGCGGATCGGACCTCCTGGACCGGCAATTCTTGCATGCTTGCAAACTGGGTTTTAGGTTGCCCTCTAACGGAGAATATCGCGAATTTCAATCTGATTTGCCGCCGGACCTGGCCCAGGCCCTCCAGGAAGTGGCGTGAAAGGACAAGAAGTGAGATAATGGAGAAAATACCGCAGGAATAGCGTGGGAAATACTTAGTTTGACTAAGTATACCGGCGAGACGGCGGGATTGAAAGTCGAGCTTCTGAATCATCCGGTTATAGGGTTTGTGATGAGAGCTAACAACAGAGAGCTTTGCCCGCATTGTATCGACCTTATGGAAGTAACCGTAGAAAAAAAGATCGTCCGCGAGGATGAGATCAGCTTTGTCGAAAAAGCTATTCACTATTGCTGCGGCTGTAACAATGAGCTGGTCAAAACAGTTACGTTAAAATTCAAACATAGAATGGGATAGGTTGCATAAGGTTTAAGTTTCAGGAAAACGGAAGGGTGACTAATGCCTCCCCTTGTCTCGAAACCTGGGGCTCTCCTTAGAATACAGAGTGGTAGAATTATAGGAGTGGTCATAGAATACTTGTTTATTGCAGGAAGGGGCTTATATGGACAAACCGGTTAGAGTACGTTACGCGCCAAGTCCCACCGGATTCCCTCACGTGGGTAACATCCGCACAGCCTTGTTTAACTGGCTTTTTGCCAGGCACAGCGGTGGCAAATTCATTGTGCGCATCGAAGATACGGATGTGGCCCGCACCGTGCCGGGAGCGATTGAGGCAATCCTGGACAGCCTGCGCTGGTTAGGGCTCGATTGGGACGAAGGGCCGGAAGCCGGCGGCGATCATGCTCCTTATTATCAATCACAACGTTTACCGGTCTACCAGGAAGTAGCTGAACGGTTGATCAAAGAGGGTTATGCCTATTACTGCTACTGCTCGTCCGAGCGCCTGGAGGCGATGCGGGCGGAACAGCAGAGGCAAAAGCTCCCGCCGGGTTATGACAGGCGCTGCCGCTGTATTACAGAAGACGAGCGCTCTCAGTTTGCTGCCCAGGGTATCAAGCCGGTAGTACGTTTTAAGACTCCCCTGGAAGGGCGGACCAGCTTTCAGGACTTGCTGCGCGGCGAGGTGACTTTCGAAAACAGCACTATAGATGATTTTGTTCTTCTCAAATCCGATAACTACCCCACCTATCATCTGGCGAATGTTATAGATGACCATTTAATGGAAATTTCACATGTTTTGCGGGCCGAGGAATGGCTTTCCAGTACTCCCCGGCATATCATGCTTTATAATGCCCTGGGTTTCGATCCCCCGCTTTTTGCACATATGCCTATGATACTGGGACCTGACCGCAGCAAGCTCAGTAAGCGGCACGGGGCGACAGCCCTGACCGAGTACAGCGAACAGGGCTACTTGCCGGAGACCATGTTAAATTTCCTGGCCCTGCTGGGCTGGTCGCTGGATGAGAAGACCGAGCTTGTTAATCGGCAGCAATTGATCGAGAATTTTTCTCTGGAGCGGGTTAGCCGGACGGCCGCCATCTTTAACAAAGAGAAGCTGGACTGGATGAATGGGGTTTATATTCGAGAGTTAAGCCTGGATGAATTTGTGAAACGCGTCATGCCTTTTCTTGACCGGGACCTGCCGCCGGACATTGAACGTCCTCTGGATGAGAAATATGTCCGGAGTATTATGCCCCTGATCAAAGAGCGGGCCAGAACGCTGGCGGAAGTTACCGATTTGATCAACTTCTTTTATCAGGACAAACTGGACTATTCTCCGGCCGGACTCCTGATCAAGGGGGCGGACCTGAAAGTGACCCTTGGCGCCTATGAGCAGGCCCAAAAAATTATTGAAAATGTCCCTTTCCATACCGGTGAACTGGAAGCCGAATTTCGCATCCTGGCAGACCGTCTCAATCTTAAGCCTGGACAGCTTTTTGCTTCGCTGCGGATTGCTGTGACCGGCAGGGCCGTTTCTCCTCCGCTATTTGAAACTATGGAAGTCCTCGGTAAAGAACGGGTCGAGTCTCGTCTTCAGGATGCCCTGGCAAAGTTGGGCACACTGCCGGGATAGGCTCACAAGGTCCTGACTCGTCATCACTCCTCCTATCCTGCTGGAGCCTGTTGGAGTATTGTTATGCTGGAGGGAAGAATCTGCCTTTTCTGGCTGTTCTGGAGTCATCCGTTTTTCCTTTACTTCGAAATGACGGCTAAGAATCCCGGGGTGGTTGTAAGAACGCTGCGAACCTCCATCCTCTGAGATCCTTAGTCGCTACGCTACTCCAGGCTAACCAGGGGAAATATAAAAGGAATGGACCATTCCGGGATTATTCGGAGCAGTGAGAGTGATATGGACTCCGACAATCATTTAAACATAAACGAAGCAGTAAAAACTTTCCTGAGCTCTTTTAAGAGTCTTTCTCGCTTGCCCCTGATAACCGATGCCGAAATGGACAGGGTCTTCGGCAAAGAAGTATCCGCAGCCCTGGCCAAGCTGTATTCCTTCAATGAGGAGCAGGAGATCTGCCGCGGATGCCTCAGCCGCTGCTGTCTGCTGGTGCGCTGTGAGCTGTACGATCCCCGGTTGGTCCGGTGCCCTATCTATACCTGCCGTCCTGTTCTCTGCCGGATGCACTTCTGTGACCGGTACACCCGGGCCTTTGGTCTTCTGGTAAAGGATATCGGCGATATATTTTTAGAGAGCTTGTCAGCGGCTGAACGGCTGGATCCCCTGACGGCCGGACTTCTGGATAGTCCTCCCCTGGGAGGACCGGCCTCCCGGCTGACAGGCGCCATCTTGCCGGTAATAAACTCGATCGGCGATGGCTGCCTGGATGAGGTGTCCGGGCGGAAGCTGATTCTGGATGAGGTTGAGAAATATTATCGGGAAAAAATTAACGAATGAGCATATTAGGCGGATGCCGCGTGTTCGATCTGGCGGATGAAAAAGGACTGCTGTGTTCCAAGCTCCTGGCGGACATGGGGGCGGAGGTCATCCGTATCCAGAAGCCGGGAGAAGAGGTGTCTCAGGTCTATGCAAACTCCGGCAAGCGCTGTATCAGTCTCAATATCGAAAATCAGGCCGGCCGGAGGCTCTTGATGCAGTTTATTCCTCAGGTCGATGTGATCGTGGAAAGCTTTTCTCCGGGCTATCTTGATTCTCTGGGACTGGGTTTTCCAGCGCTCAGCCGGACTAATCCCCGTCTCATACTGGCTTCCATTACCGGTTTTGGGCAAACTGGGCCGGATCGATTGAAAAAGTCGTCAGATTTGGTCGCCAGCGCTTGTGGGGGACAGTTGTATGTCTGCGGGGAGCCCGGCCGACCGCCCCTTAAGCCATTCGGTTCTCAGGCTTATTTTACCGCCTGCCTTTTTGCGGCTAACGGCATCTTGCTGGCGCTCTGGCGGCGGCACACCTCGGGTAAAGGCCAGCAGATCGATATATCCATCCATGAGTGTGTAGCCGCCACTCTGGATAATGTACTGGTGCGATATTTCGCTGAGGGAGAAGTGGCGCAAAGACAGGGCAGCCTCTACTGGAATAAAGCTTTCCGCATTTTCCCCTGCCGGGACGGTCATATTTTGCTTTCGTTATTCCAAAATTGGGATACCCTGGTCGAATGGCTGGTCTCTGAAGGCATGGCCGCTGACCTGTCGGACAGGAAATGGACGGACCCCGATGAGCGGGAAAATAATATTGACCATATTATCGATGTCCTGGAAAAATGGACTTTGTCCCATACTGTCAACGAATTACTGGAGACTGGTCAGTTGATGCGTTTCCCGTGGGCTAATGTGGCCTCTATCTCCGAAGTGGTGTCCAGTCCCCAGCTCAATGAGCGGGGTTATTTCGTTGAAGCATTTGACCCGGACTCAGGGAAGAGGTATAAGTTTCCGGGAGCCCCGGTCAAAATGAGTGGGTCTCCCTGGGAGGTCCGCTCCGGTATTCCCCGGACCGGTGAGTATAACCTGGACTTCTATCTTTCTGTAATGGGGTTGACCGAAAAAGAATTTGGCCGACTGGCTGAAGAAGGCGTTATCTGACATGGCTGGACCGAAGGTATACCCGGTCTCCTCTTTCACTGGCAGCTTTTAGTTCAGGCTAATCTAATCCTTCAGGTGTGATGCCGGGAGACTGGTCTGACAGGAGTCTGTAACTGGAAGAGACGCCGGTCGATCTAATCTAACTTTTGCTCGCATCACATATGGAGTACTATTCATCTTAATCCCACAGTTGGGAAAACTCGCAGGCGCTGTCCAGCAGGATCGGCTTACCCGGCAATGAGAATTCGCGGCCAGGCCGCTTTGATAACGTACAGTGTTTTCGTCCTGCATAATAAAACCCAGCCAGTAATAATGATTTTCGACTACCGGCAGGCGGAGATCGCTCCTATGTACCCATCCATCTGCTGCCGTTGATTCTCCAGCATCCAGCATCAGTTTTCCCGGTTTACCGCATTTATCGGCATAGACCATCAAACGGACCTTGCCTGAAGGGGTAGAGTCATTGAATAAAATCCCCAACCAGGTTAATATTCCTGTGCCGGCGGTATTCCGATAGCGTATCACATTCAGGATATTAGCTCTCTGGTTCCAGTCGCTGTCCCCGCTGCCTAGGCCGAAGGATTTATATTTTGGAGACGGAGGTAGTACCGGTGACGGAACTGGCTTCAGGTCAGGGATTGGGCCGGGTACAACCGGCAGTTTGCTGACCAGCTCTGAGATGGTATTGAGGGCATTGATACGCCCGCTGCCGATGCCGGAAATGCCGGAGCCATCGCAGCCATTTTGTATGGCAGAGCGGACCTCATCATTTGTTTTTCCATTCTCATCAACATCCACGGCTACGGCCAGGGCCAGTCCTGCCAGTCCGGATACAAAAGGCGCGGCTATCGAAGTCCCGTTCATAACCCCGTATTTATCGCCGGGCAAAGTAGAGATAGTCGAACCCGGAGCTGCTACATCCACCCAGTCCCGGTAATTGGAAAACGGGCAAAGGCAGTCATCCGGATCGGTAGCCGCTACCGCGATGACTTTCTCATAAAAAGCCGGGTATGACGGTTCGGAACTCCCGTTATTGCCGGCTGCGACCACGACTACCACTCCCTTTTCCCAGGCGTAGTTTATGGCTTGTTCCAAAGCGGCTGAGCCGATATGGCCGCCCATGCTCATATTGATCACATTTGCTCCATTATCCGCCGCCCAGATAATGCCCTGTGCTATCCAGGAATATGGGCCGAAGCCGTCATCACCCAGTACCTTAACATTCATCAGACTGGCTTCACAGGCCACTCCGGCTATCCCCGCGGAATTATTGGTTACAGCCGCCGCAATCCCGGCAACATGTGTGCCGTGACCGTAAACATCCGCCAGTGAAGGGCTGTCGGTAAAATTATTTTCCGCCACTATCTTGGACGACAGGTCTGGATGAGATGAGTCAATTCCGCTGTCCAGAATGGCGATTTTAATACTGGAGTCGCTGTAAGTTGCCTCCCACGCTTGCAACGCCTGGATTTTGTTCAGCCCCCATTGCTGATTGAAATCGGTATCATCGGGGGTTTTCCCTACGGTGGCGATATGGTCTGGCTCGATCAGAGCGACTTCACTGAATTCGCTGATTGCTTTATCATCAAATGCTTCGACCACATGAGCATTGATCTGCGGAATGCTGGTTTCCACGGCAGCTCCAGCTTCCCGGCAAATCTGGAGCATTCGTTCTTCGCTGGTTCCGGGCTTGAACTGGACTATGTACCGGGTCGGTACTGTGGAGCCGCTGGCCTTAGGTTCAGAACCCGCATAGATTACTCCGTTCCATCCTGCCAGACCTGCCAGAAAACTTACCATAACCAGAACAGGCACGAGAATTGAAAGATGTTTCACACTATCCTCCCCACTGTTTTCGGACAATTACCCGGAGGGTCGGTCCCTGGTAACAGCATTTATAGCACGAATACTGTATGGATTGTGCTTAAAATGCGTAGGTATTTTAATAAAGTTATCCTAAGCCTGTCAAGATAAGCATTACCTGCTATTCTCCCGGATTCACCCAATACGACCCGATTCATGCTTCGAAAGGCCCTGAATCAGCCTTAACAAGCCTCTATCCTTGAATATCAGCGGTTTTCAGATAAGTTCAGACTTGCACTTCTCCCCGAAGGGGAGAAGTGCGCTGGTATAATATAAGGTCAAGGGGGTGCAGATATGGATTTGAAATTTAAAGAGAACTTTATCAGGCTCTGGGGAAAATATTTCAATAATGCCGGATTACCGGTCGCGTTCTATTACACTGATGAGGAAGGGCATGCGGAACAGGTCAAGCCCGGCTCCGTTCCACGATGCATCATGGGCTCAATCGTTAACGTGCGGCGGGGAGTCTCCTACAGCTTTGCCGCCGAAGCAGTGGGATGTTTTGGCGGCAGGAGATACCTGGGTTTTTCCGACCGGTTGGCTCCTGATTTCACCTATTTTCTCTCCTGTGGGATACCTGGTAAAGTGGAGGGCGAGCGATATAAAAAAACACCGGAACTGGTTGCTGAAATCTTGCAGCGCTGGCCTAAATTTACAGCTCCGGCCCGCTTTATCGTTTTCAAACGGTGGGATAAAATGGAGGTATCAGACAACCCGGATGTAGTCATATTTTTCGCCACACCGGATGTACTGGCAGGTTTGTATACCCTGGCCAATTTTGATGAGGCTGACCCTGATGGCGTGATTGCACCCTTTGGGTCAGGTTGTTCTGCAATCGTGCAAAATCCCTATCTGGAAAAAGATTCAGCGCATCCCCGGGGAATTCTGGGATTGTTTGATTCTTCTGCCCGTCCCTTTGTATCTCCGGACGAGCTGACCTTTGCGGTACCCGTTAATAAGTTCGAGCGTATGGTGCAGAATATGGAAGAAAGCTTCCTGATTACCGATACCTGGAAGGCGATCCAGAAAAGAATTGCATGATGAGTCTTATTCAGGAGGTTAGATTAAGAATAAAAGGATAATAACTCAGAGGACCGGATTCAGGAACAAATACCGAAAGGGCCAGGGGAAAATGCTGTGAAGGAGTCCCTCTCTCCATTCTTAATTCCTTATCCTTTAGTCAATACCCTCTTTCCCCTTACTGCCACGCCGGACCCACCGGCTGCGAAGCTGGCCACAGCCAGCTTCGATGTCGGTACCCCTGGAGACGCGGATAGTATTGAAGATGCCGAGGGCGAATAATTGTTTTTGAAAAACCAGGGCTTGTTCCAGAGATGAGGACTGGAACTCCTGGCAGGAGGTAGGATTTCCTACGATAATGTTGACCGCACAGTTCATCCCCTTGAGCAGGTCAGCCAGTTCTCTGGAATCCTGTGGAGAATCATTTATCCCTTTAAAAAGGGCGTATTCAAAGATTGGCCTCCGGCCCGTTTTCTCCAGGTATTCCCGGCAGGCCGGTATCAACTGGGCCAGCGGATATTTTTTATTAATGGGCATCAGCCTGTCTCTGAGATTATCATTAGCGGCATGAAGAGAAATCGCCAGCTCCAGGTGCAGGCTTTCGCCGGTCAGGCGTCGAATCTGCGGTACCAGGCCGGCGGTCGAAAGAGTGATCTGGCGCGCTCCCAGCTCCAGCCCGTGTTTTGAATTGAGCGTTATGACCGCCTGCCGGACATTATCATAGTTGGCCAGAGGCTCACCCATTCCCATAAAGACGACATTGGTGATTGCTTTCCTGGAGAGCTCATGGTCTTCAGTCGGAACATTATTTTTGATAAAACGTATGAAATAAAGGACCTGCTCGAGGATTTCACCGGGGTGGAGATTCCGCTCGAAGCCCTGCTGGCCGGTAGCGCAGAAATAGCACCCCACCGGACAGCCCACCTGGGTGGAAATGCACACGGTCCGCCGTTCTCGTCTGGACCTGGCAGGCTCGTAGAACATCAGCGCAGACTCGACCGTTTTTTCATCATCCAATTGAAAGAGCATCTTGCGAGTCGTACCGTCCGCCGAGACTCTTTCCTCAAGAGGGGTCAGGGTGAACAATACTGTATTGTCCTCTAATTTACGGCGGAACTCCTGGGGCAGATCGCTCATCTCTTCATATGAAGCCGCTGATTTCTTGAAGATCCACTTCAAGAGCTGGTCCGCCCGATAAGGCCGTTCTTCCATCTCAACGATCAGATCTTTAACCTGGTCATAGGAGATATCCAGGATTCTCTGTTTTTCTATTCCCATAAAACACACTTAAAGCCGGGGGATTTATCTAATCTATTTTAACACTCACTTCAGGCCGGATAAATGTGGAGTCTTCGGACAGGCGCTGCACGGCCGGTGCATTTCGCAGGGCTCCAGATGGATAATAACGCTGGCCCGCGGAAAATCCCGGATAATCTCCTGCTCCATGGCGTCTGCCAGGTCATGAGCGGCTTCAATATTAGCATCTTTACAGACCACCAGGTGAAAATCAATGAACCTGTCCGAGCCGGCCTTGCGCGTGCGCATCTCATGAAACTCGAAATAACTGCCGGAATACTTCTGGATGATTGATTTGATCCGGTTCTCCTCATTTAGCGGCAGCCTGACATCAACAAGGTCGCGGACCGATTTCACGCTCAGATGAACAGCCGCTCGGAGAATGAAGATGGCTACCAGGATAGCCATAATGGGGTCCAGGATGGTAATGCCGGTAAACCGGATAATCAGAAGCCCGGCCAGAATGCCGGCAGAGGTAAGTACGTCGGTCCTTAAATGCCAGGCGTCGGCCTCCAGGGCAATGCTCTCTGTCTTTCTGGCTGTCTTGAACAGCCGCTGGGAGACGTAGAGATTGGCGATAATCGAAATAAACATGACGATAATGCCCAGGTTGACTTCCTCTATCTCGACGCCGTTGACCAGCCTCAGGTAAGCCTCGCGGATAATCAGACCCGCGGCCACGAATATGAGAATGGCCTCAACAGCTCCGGACACGTTTTCAAATTTGCCGTGCCCGTAGTAATGCGCTGCGTCGGGCGGCTGGCTGGATTTGCGGACCGAGAAAAAGGCGATGACGGCTGCGATAAAGTCAATGCTGGAGTGGATTCCCTCGGATATGACGCTCACGGAGCCGATCATAAAGCCGACTATCAGTTTGGCTGTTAATAGCACAGTGTTCGATAAAACAGATAGTGTGGCTACCCGGCTTTTCTCCCGGTTATATTCATTTTTGGACTTTAGACAAAATCGGTTCTAAAGCTTTACAAAAAGAAAGAACTGCATAAAACTGATATTATTGTGACCAGCAATAATGCAAATCAGTTTTTGCAGTTCCGATCACAATTATATCATG
>JAQULX010000032.1:0-6538 GCA_028718465.1 Dehalococcoidales bacterium
GCTCGTTGTATAATGAATAGCGGAACTGCGAAAGCTTATTTTCGCTATCAGCGAGCTTCACAAGATAAGTTTTACGCAGTTCTTATTTTTTGTAAAATCTTTAGACCAATTTTGTCTAAAGTCCAAGAGTTTAATTATTGTTAATTAATCGTATTATTCCGGCTACTTGTCGTAAATCAACTTTTAGTACTATTTTGGGGAAATTTATAGCATAAACGTAAGCGTACCTTCGTTTAGTGCCGTCACGAGGAGGAATAATGTCTATTAAATATCAGGAAAAGGGATAAGTGCAGATGGAGGGGTGTCAGTCGATATTAGCAGACCGGTTGGATATTTATGAAGATATGGCGGTAAGAAAACATCAATAATATGTTGTTTAAAGAGGTCTCTTATGGAAGCTGCCTGCTGCGGACGGAATTCATTGGAGTGAAAGTATGTGGTTAATCATGTCTTCACGGATGGAGTCAAGGTCGATTTGTGTCAGGTCGGACTGCTTCAAACCAGCCAGCCAGTTTTCAGCAGCGGACGTATCTTTTCCATTCTCTTTAGCTGATTTTATGGTATCAAGAAGGGTGGTTAAATACTTTATATCATTTACTCCTTCTCTGAACCCTTCCCATTGTATGGTATCAATCACTCCGTCAATTGTCGGGTAAGTGAAAACTTCATCTCTGTAATGTACATTATCGAAGTCATTCCAGATATTGCTAAATCCATATTGATAGGCCCAATCCATGGAGCCATCATAGTCTTTCTGCCATAATAACAGGCCATAGTTCCTTCTGTAAGTTTCCGGAAGCTCTACCCCGACTTGAGGGTTGGCATAGCTGAATATTTGATGACCGGATGAATGCCATTTGGCCGCTTCTGTTTCGCTGGGTTCATCCTGGCAGATGAGTAAATCCGTAATATCTCCCATTAAAGCGTAGTTTCCCGGATCATCTCCCTGGGGTGGTCTCCCGGCTACAAATATCTTTCCACCCGCTTCTCTAATTGCCTGCCAGCTCGTTCTCTGGTCGGTCAGTTCGGTCCCGGAAGCCTCATCGATACCATAAAAGTAGACCTCGCCGATTCCGTGCTGTTGAGCCTGCGCAATAACTTCGACAACCTTATCAACAGGTTGGTATCCCCAGGGCGTCAGGCCAAGGTAGTAGAGCGACTCCTTATCCATGCCCAGGTCATTTCTAATTGCAATGACCCTGTCAAATAACTCAGTGCCGAAGTCCTGGTAAACAGTTGGATTGGTAACCCCATGATCCAGGAGGTTCTGCATTTCGTTCTTAAACTGCTCTTCGCTTTTAAAATAACTTGAAATGCTTCCTTGAGGCTGATCAGAATCCAGTACCCCCGTATAATACAGGCTATATGTTAACAAAGGGTCGGAAAGAGTGATAGGGAGGACCTCAAGGTTAATAACGATCCTGTCCACAGTCCCTTCGCGGCTCGTCAAAGTAATTTTACCGGAATACTTCCCGTGAACAGCATTCCGGGGGATTTCCACTGTAATCCAGAACTGCTGATTTATTCCTGCTTTGATATCTACCGGCAGGAGGTCAGCGCTGTCCTGGACCGGCAGCTCGGCGACGGTAAAAGGCATCACCATCTGAACATCTTTATTCGGGTCGCTAATCCACTTATATGTGCCATCTTTTAGCTTGAGATAGTTCTCTCCATCCTGAACCTTGACCAGGGAATCGTCCTTTAGCAATAGTTCGGGGGTCAGGACTTTGGAGTCCGTCTCACGAACACCTACACCGGCCTGATACCAGGTTTTGACGATGCGTATGTCGACCGAATTACTGCCGATCTTTCCCCGGGGGCCGGTGAAGTCGCTCACTTTTGCTGTCAGAGAAGAGATGTCGTTGATCGCATGAAGAACAAAACTCGCCGGCCTGTACTCGCCGGGAGAACCCTTGATATCGATGACGTTAGACATATACCGGTTAGGGATTGTGTCGGTCGGAAGCACTTTATCATCAGTAATAGCCGGGTAGACATAGCATACGGAAATATCCAGATAATCTTCGTCAACATCGCGAAGAAATAAAAAAAATACACTAACAAGGCCTATGAAAAGGAGTGCGACCGCTATTATTGTGCCGAACAGTATATTCTGTTTCAAGTCAAATATCCCGTAAAAGTTGATTGCGAACGAAAATACATATCAGTTTGAAGTTCGGTCATTGAATACTTTCAACACGGTAGAAATCGTAAACGGTGTACTCTCCGTTGCTGTGGAGATGATGACATCCCTTTAGCCCGGGAAAGAATTCCGGAGTAATTGAAGCGATCTCTTGCTCAATATATGAAGAAGGGGTCAATTCTTTTATCCGGGCCATCGTAAATGCCGCTCCATAACTATTGAATCCCTGTTTTTGCCGTACTCTTACAGGCGAGTTGCCTGAAATATCCAGAATTCCCCCGTTTCTGGCTTTGTTAGAATCGAAGACCAGTGGACTTGAGGCATGAAGAATCCATGCATCAGATAATGGATCGGAGTTATAATAAGCCACTAACTTTGAGTTAAAATCAAGGCCTCCTTCAATGACCATGTTAGTGAATAACCACCAGAGGTTATTATGTTTAAATACCATAGAGTCCACTGCTGAACAATCCTTCATTATGTCCTTGTAATGTTGCCATTTCATGGGGAATTCCATGCATTTGTAAAGCCTGATAGAATTCGATTCAAATGTCTCCGGAATCATAAACAATTCATTTTTGTACTCAAATAAAAAGGGAAATGACATGTGAAAAGGTTCTTCCAGAACCGGCCCGAGTATTTTATAGTTTTTCTTGTCAATAATCTCAATAGCGCTTATGCATCCCCTTGATTGTTCGAAAGAAAAATCCTCGACAAATATGATCGTCCTGTTATTTTTGGTAACTACGAAGGGGTCCGCGAAGAAATGACGGCGAATATTTTTTATTTGAGTTCCTTTTCGCAATACTGCGTTGCTCCAGTGCCCGTTTAAATAGGCGACATGCCACCTGTCACGCCTGCGTAAAATAAAGAAGTTAATTATGGTTTTAATGAACAACGCTGATGTGCGAAAAACATAATTTATCGACTGAATGATTGATGGAGTCCTGTAAAGCTTGCCGCTAAAGGGAATTTTTTCTTCGTATGGCGGCAAGACTCCTTTCTCCGCATAGTCCAAAATAAGTTTTGCCATATACGGATTCGATTCGTTTAAAAGAGCCAATATATTTTCTGTAAATGAGCGGCGAGTCGATATCTCACCCCGGAACAATACCTCCCCGCCGTCAATCTCTTCATTTAACTGCTGAATTATAAAACCCGTCGAAGGTTTTCGGTAATATACTTCCCAAAAACCCGGAGGGCCTCCTCGATTCCAGTGATTATCACCGTGATGGAATGAAATTATACCCGCTTCGGATGAATTAAGTATCTTCCCCTTGAAAATGCCCCCTGCATTAGCCCTTACCATAAGATCCAGGTTCAGCGATTTAATTTTCTTTATATCCTCATCGCTGTATCTGACCAGGAGACCGGAAGCGGAATAAACAGGGTCCAGACAGATAACAGGATTCCTGGTAAATTCGTCTATATTAAATCGTTTATCGACAGCGAGTATTCCCTGATTTTTTGTAAGAAGGAACAACATCTTCCTTTCGAGTATCTCTAATCGCCCGAAAAAAACAGATGCCGCAAATCGCCAGAACCCCTGGCTTTTAATGTTACGCCTGATTTTAGTCCACAGGCCGGATTTTTCAGCCGGATTGTTATTTAAAAGGTAATATAACTGGACTTTGTCACTTTTAGCCAATTCACGAATAGTATCATAATTATATCTATCGCAATCAGTAGAACTGAGTAAAATCCCGATTTTTTTCACACTGTTCTCCATGTGCGCCTTTTATTTGACTTATACCGTCTTTGATTAAAGGCGCCGGACCGAAAATAAACTGTTATTGGGATCATTATGAGGTTATGCTACTTGATTAGTCAAGCTTGCAGCTTGACTAATTGAATCATATGATCTCATAATATTCAAAATACAGTTTGAATTGATGCGTCTTTGAAAGTATTTATTTTTGTTGTGAAAATAATACATGGTAGAATATATTAAACTTTTTTTATATCTTATAATCGGCTTTGGAATTGTTAATATCTTAATGATATTACTTGGGCATGAGGATGCTTTCGCCTACGTTATTGGCAACTGCGTGATCTTCCTGATAATAACGCTTTTTACCGTAGACTTTAGTCCGAGATTCAAATCAGTCCTGAATTATTTAAATGCGGTCGTCTTTGTAGTCTTTTTTGTAGCCTTTATCCTGAAAATATATCAAATTATTATTTAAATTCGACATAACAGGGAAGCCAAATCGATGGAGGTATTTGACGATTTTAATAACGCAAGTCGATAAAATTCTGGCCGTAATATCTTCGATTGGTATTTTAATAGTTTCAATAATTATTTTAAATACACCTCCCGCTTCGGTATATGAATTAACTATTTATGATGCCTATCCTTTCGGTTTGTGGTTTTTTATCTCGGTCAGTATCATTTCCGGGATACTGATCCTGATACGCAACTCTTTGTCCTCAGAGCCGTCACGATGGTGGATGGCAGGTCTCGGTCTGGTTATTTTATCGAACTTTATTTTATTGGGACTGCCCTCTTTTAGAGGATACGGATTTTGGCCCGCCGGTGATGGTTTGACTCATATCGGAATGATGAAGGACATCATCCTTACCGGACATTTTGGCGATCAGAACTATTATCCGGTTTTGCATTTGCTGGGAGCAAGTTTGTTAGAAGTAACCGGTTTGACCGAGACCGGGGTAGCCAACCTGATATTGATTACCTGGAATATATTATTTCTAACCGGCACATATTTGTTATCACTGGTAATTACCGATAATAAAAGAAAAGCCCTGTTAATTACGGCATTAGCCAGTCCTTTGATATTTTCCCACCTGCATGTGTTGATACACCCGTCAGTAGGTTCCATCTTACTGATGCCGCTGCTCTTCTATTTCGTATTTAAATCAAAGTACCTCTACATTTACCGAAAAAGCTACATAGCCTTATCAATACTGTTAAGCATAGTTATTGTATATATGCATCCGGTATCCTGTTTGTATGCCATCATAATATTAGTCACCTTTAATGTGGCCTCAACTTTATACAAACGTTTTAACAAGGCTGAAAATGATATTGACGCAAGAACTTTTCCAACCCTGAGCAGCTATAATCTTCCCCTTATCATGTTCATTGTTTTTTGCGGATGGTATCTTTCGAATAGCTCTCTTGAATGGAATATAAGAGCGGTTTACCTTTTTCTATCCCAGGAAAACGCCGAATCCCTTTTTGGAGTTCAAACCGGATTTTTAAACACAGCGAATATTTCCTTCTGGCAGACTATAAACCTGTTTATCAATAAATACGGGGCAATATTTGCCTATTTTGGGCTTTCGATAATAGCAGGTATATCGATTTTTCTATTGGTCATTAAAAGGAAAATGCTCTATGGAGAATCCTCGTTCATTTTCGTCGGCGCGTTAGTAGTGGCATTCGCGGCTTCAGCCTTTTCACTATGGGGATTTACAGGTGAGCTGGACCCGACCAGGGTGGCGAGATTCGCAATACTGATTACACCCATAATCATCGGGTTGCTGTTTTCTAATCTGTTACAAAACAGGATACTTTACGGCTTTTTAACGATTATTATAATAGCGGTAAGTATTTTAAGCGTATTGAACGTCTATGGATCGCCCAGGACCATTGAACTCAACTTACAGGTTACCAGAATGCAAATAGCGGGGACCGGATGGTTTTTAAATAATCAAAATAAAAATATTATGGCTGTAGACATCAATGGAGATTTATATCGCTATGAAGATTTCCATTTCGGATATCAAACGAGGCCGTTTGACAGGGCCCAGGTATATCCTTCGGTTATGCCAACACAATTCGGATATGATCAAAACAGCTCATTACCTGAAACTATCGATTCCGACTCAGCGTACTTGCTGACCAGTAAATCCAGCAGGGTAAATATTATGGTTGTTCCAGAAAATGTCAGGCATAAAGCCCGCGACTATGGAAACCAGGGATTTGCCCGGCTTATGACGGACCCATCAGTTAACCTGATATATGTTAACGGTGAATTTGAAGCCTGGAAAGTATACGAGAGGTAGCCGAATCATCGATTTCATCCCATTTAGTCAGTAAATTGTACAAATAGTCTTTACTGAAATGTCTTTCTCGCGCATAATGGATCCGGTGCAGGCGTTTTAGAATGACAACAGGGATGGCCTGGATGATGACTTCAGGCGCCAGGTTCTTGGATTTGGAAAACATTGATAGCAGGGATACCAGGGTACGTGAATATTTCCCCTCGCAATTAAGGTTCTTTTTGAGAGAATTACCAGACGCCCCGCCGTAAGAATTGGTCAGCAAGAAAAAGACAAAATCAAATAAAGGGTCGCCGGATTCTTCATAAAATTCCCAATCGACAACATATAATTTATCCCTGTCAACAATAATGTTTTCATTACAAAAAT
>JAQULX010000032.1:6548-13846 GCA_028718465.1 Dehalococcoidales bacterium
CAAAAATGTTTCAACTCTTGTCCTGGTGCGAGTTTGAAGCCGGCTGTCAATTTCAGTGGTAGCGACAAAGTCACTTAATTGTAATATTCGTTTTTCCAGCAGGTTATAATCCCAGAACCCGTTCTGTGTTTTATTCTGAAAATCCAAAAGCCACTGCAAAATTTTTAAATTATGAGAATGATTCAATGCTTGAGACTGTTTGCCTGATATGGCCGGTTCAATAAACACCGGTACCGAGTCGACAGATTTTCTCTTGATATCGATATGATTGAACCTGGACATTATTTCTTCTTCCTGGGACAGATCAATGGATTTTCTGGACCTGGGGAACTTTATTACCGAATGAAATTTGTCCTCTTTGAAAACGAGATAATTTATTTTTGATTCTATGCTCTGGCTGCCGCTGATCCTGATAAAAGAAGAGACCGGTGATTCAAGCTGTATAAGTTTGGATTCAAACAAGGTGTTCTTCTCCCCTTTATAAGCATAAATTAAAAAGTCGGGAGCAAATATCGAAGCCGCCAAACTTACTATGCTTTTAGGCATATGCGCAAGCACTGAAATTCCGATCGAGCCAGCCAGGTTAGAACTGGACTTGCGAGACCGCAAAAAATGAAGGAAATAGCTGATACTGTCATTCCCAAATTTACCCGCGAACTTCGGGTTATTATAGGCAGTTGTCCAATAGAAATCAACCTGATTAAAGTCGGCGGTTTTTAACAGATCACGATATCCCTTTAAACTATATGTATAAGTACGATAATCAGGCCATTTATCCATCTGGTTATGCTGCCGGTATTCTCCGGCTTTTTGGGATAGCCTGACGATAACGTTCGATAAATTACGAGGTAAAATACTGGTAAAGGGAAGTCCGCTATGGTCCTTATTTCCCAAGAAGAAATCCAAACTGTATCTATTTTCAATGCCTATATAAAGACACCCTCCGGGCTTGAGAATTCGCCTGATTTCTCGAATGAATTCCAGCTGAAGTTCTCTGGGGTTTCTCGAATAATCGCTTAACCCGACCCATTCCAGTACGCCATTGGATGAAACTATATCAAAATAGTTATCAGGAAACGGAAGAGTGAGCCAGTCCGATCTTACGAATTTAATATTTTTAATATTTTCCTGCTCTCGACGAATTCGCTGGAATTCAATCCTCTGTTTGACTGCTTCCAGCGACCACACTTCATCAAAGTAACTGGAAAGGGTGAATACAATCGCTCCCCATCCGCTACCAATATCGAGACAGGTCTTCGTACTGGAGAAATCTACACAATGGAACAGCCAATCTGCCCTGGCTTTGCTCATGATATATTCATCAAACTGAGAATGTTTTAAGCTCAGATACCTTGCGGCGTCTTTCCAACCTTTCTCCCTGGCTATTTTAAGAAAATTCTCAGTTTCTTCAACGGGTATTTCATTCCAATAGTAATGGGCGTCTCCAATAAAATCATAAAACCCGTTATCAGCCAGGTATTCTTTGCCGCAACCCTCACAGGACAGTTTATTCGTATATTCCTTTAATTGAGTTTTACATTCAGGACAAACTAATATTTCAGACATCTTCATTCCTCAACTTATTATAACTGATCAAGGTCTATTAGTAACTAATCAGGTCTCTTTGAAAATTTCCTCAGTATTTTACTGATTAGCGGGACATATTTGCCTATTTCATCGAGCATCATCATATCGTCTTTTCCAAAGCTTTTAGTTAGTATTAAAATCGCTAAATATATACCATAAAACAAGAAGAATAGTAAAGGTATTGCCCATAGTTGAATATCCATATTATGCTTGAGCAATAATGATATCCCTGTCAAGACAACTAACGCCGCCGCTGCGGATAAAAGAAGCCTTTTGTTAAGCGGACTGGCTTTGATATAACTATGCAGTTTGATATGTCTTATTACGCAATGAACTATCATGGCAATAGTTGTACCAATAGATGCTCCAACGATTCCGAATGGGGGGATTAAAGCTACATCCAAAATAATATTTAATATTACGGTAGACAGGCTTGCCCACGCCAGAAACCTGGTCTTGCCAATTATCATCAGCGTTGTACCATTCGGCCCTAACAAATTCGCGAAAAAAACACCTACTGCCAGTATTTGCAATGCCAGGTCTGCCGAAGCGTAGTTTGATCCCCAAATGGCAGTTAGTATGTGCCCCGGAAAACAAATTATGAATACTACCATAGGAAAGCTGGTAAAACACATCCATCTGGTGATAGTGACGTAGTATTGTCCCAACTCTTTGATCATGTTTTGAGCATATAGCTCCGCGATTTTGGGCGCATAGTTGAAGTTTAAAGCACTGAACGGGATCAAGATCAACTGGGAGACAGGGAAGGCAGCGTTATAAAGACCCACAATGCTTGCATCTTTAAAGTAGCCCAATAGAAAAGTATCAGAATAATTCAAAACCATTTGCAGCATCGATACAACCAGGAGAGACAGGGAAAACAGCAGCAATTCCTTGAATAATGGATCTATTTTAAATTTTAAACCAAATACTGAAGGAATAGTTTTCCAGGTATATATAATCAGCGTGATAGTGGTAATAATAACAGCAATTAAATAAGCATAGTAAACCCAGTCAAAATCGATTCTTAAAAATAAAACCAGAGAGAGAATAATACAAAACAACACATTAATCGATATGTCCTGAAAATAGACCTTTTCCCGGGTACTCCCAAAACCACGAAATATTGAGATTATGATATTCAAATTTGAGATCAATGGTATACAAAAAGCCATTATCTTCAGCGGGAGGACCAGCCCTGTGTCATGGAATATCTTAAGAGCAATCACTTCAGATGAAAAGAATAAGATTAGACAGAATACCAAACTTGAAATTATAACGGTGTATATGGATATGGCCCCGGATAATATGGCTTTGTCCCTTTCTCCTTTTCCCCGATAATAGGCGACATATCGCGTGGTTCCTTCGATCAATCCGAGGCAGGAAAGCAGCACACCAATGTTTATGATGGCTAATGATAAAGAGTAGATACCATATTGAGCTTCTGCGCCATACCTTGCGATTATTGTCCTGCTGACAAAGCCGAACAGCATACTGACCATAGTACCTACGAGGTAGATCATGGTACCTTTGCCGATGCTTTTTAAAGAAGGAGACTCTACTTCAGCTTGCATTTATTTCATTTCTATTAATCAATAATTGATGCAATTTGATAAGGAATGCCTCCAGTATTTACTTTAATTATTATCCGGGAAAAGTTGTTATGCGGAAATTAATTTCATAAATAATTTTATCTGCGGGGCAAATTCCCGAATTGGCAGCATAACACGTATAAGATATATCTAACAGATATATATGGCTGATATCACACGTTTTCCGGATTGAATGAAACACATTTAAAATTCAGCGCTTTTCTTAATATTGTCCCAATTTGAAGTAAACCATTTGTAAATTTCTTCAACGCCGTCTTCGAATTTCTTTTTGGGCTGATAACCCAGGATGCTTTTGGCTTTGTCGATTGATGAAAGCAGTCTGGTCTTGACGTCCCAATCTCTCCGGGCCACATATTTGATTCCGGCTTTATTGCCGGTTATTTGATTAACCAGGTTTGCCATATCCGCTACTCTATGTTCCATGCCTGAACCAAGGTTAAAAGCTTCTCCGATGGCCTTTTCTTCTATACCCATTGCCAGGAGTCCGCTAACTATATCATCAACATATGTCCAGTCTCTGGTTTCCGTTCCATCTCCGGTTATCGGCAAAGCCATTCCATTCATCGCCCAGAATGTAAAATTAGGAATGACATTTCGATATTTGCCGGGTACTTCTCCCGGTCCAAATACATTAAAGAACCTGGCATTGACTATCGGAACATCATACAAATTGTGAAAATAATTTGTATATAGTTCACCGATAAGTTTGGTTACCTGGTAAGGCGTATGTAAACTAATAGAGATATCAGGTTCGGTAAACGGGATTTTAGATTCCAGACCATAGACTCCGCAGCCAGATGACGAATAGACAAGTCTTTTCACACCCGTAATATGGGAATATTCAAGCACTTTTAAGGTGCCCATTCCATTGACCATTAAATCTGTTTCAGGATTATCAACCGAATTCTGGTTAGCAAAGTGGGCAGCAAGATGGAAAACATAATCAGGTTTGGCTTTGAAAGCTCTCTTAAGCATTTCATCATCCAGGATACTCCCTTTGATAAATACTACCTGGCTGGATTGCGGAATATTCCATTCGTAAGATGAAGATAGATCATCAAGAATGATTACTCTGGCCTCAGCTTTAGCAAGAGCTTTACATAAATTAGAGCCTATGCATCCGGCCCCACCGGTGACCAATACTGTTTGGTTCTGGTATTTATTCAATATATTATCTACCATTTCTTCTTTCTTTTATAACCTCCTGAAGGATTTTCTCAAATTTATTGGTAATGATTTCCCAGCTATTTTGCTCGGCAAAAGATCTGGCTCGTTTTCCCATCTCTTCGCGAGAACGTTTGTCTGCCAGTTCCAGGGCTTTAGTGATCGTGTCTTCCGGTCTATCAATGTAGACCACACCATTTTCGTTCCCGAACCTTCTCTTAACCCCGGGTAAATCTGTTGTTATAATGGGCTTCCTCATAGCAGCATATTCATATAATTTTATTGGAACAATATCCTGCATAATTTTTTCAGTTTTATAAGCCGGTAATATGCAGATATCAGCGGCTGCTAAATAAGGCGGGACCTCGGTATAATGCTTTTTACCGGTTAGAATCAGTTGATTGGCCAGTTTTAAGTCTTGCCTGATTCTTAACAGATCAGCATAAGCATCACCTTCGCCCAATATTATTACTTTGATCTTCTCATTATTTATTCGAGCAAGCTCTCCGGCGACTTCTTTTAATCCGGAAAAGTGGTACAGCCATCCGATAAACAAAAGCACTATGTCGTCTTTCTTAATGCCGTATAAGCTGCGGATATCATCGCCATTGGTCGAAGGATCGAAGCGTTTAATATCTACTCCGGTACTTAATAACACGATTTTATCATTAGACGCCCCTATCTTAATTGCGTAATCTTTTAAATTCTCATTAACCACAATCAGTTTATCAGCCAGTCTGACAGTTCTTTTTTCGATCATCCATCCTGTGAATTGAAGGATTTTGGAATTGACAAGTCTGTGGTGTATATCTACCCAAAAATTTACGAAAGGAAGCTTGTTCTTGCGGGCTGCCCTGCCGGCCAGATAACTGTAAATGCCGCCTAAGCCAATGATCACATCCGGAGAAAATTCCTTGATTTGCCTGTTTATTTCGCGCATTTGCGACACGGCCAGAGAGAAATAAACCAGGAAAGGTAATCTTATTATACCGGGCCTGACTACGGTGATATGAGCATCTTTCTGTATCTTGGAGATGTTAGTGAATACCTGTCTCTTTGAAATCAGCCCTTTATTAGGTTCATCGCGCCAGGCGATATTAAAATCAATAACTCTAAAATCATGTCCTTTTAGAGTTAATAATTCCGCAATATGATGCTGGTCAATTGGATACCGTTGAATCCAGTCAGTTTCCTGTATATATAGAATTTTCATTTTGATTTATTATCCGCATAACATTGTTCTTTTTATTCACCTTACGCCTCTGGTAAATCCAGGGCGGGGTCACCCACGGCCTGCGCAAGTGGACAAGGTGACCGGGGCCTTCTCGGCCGGGGTTCAGCCGGCCCGGGCTCATGGTCCTTTGAGATTGGAAATAATTTATACTTTCAATTCAGGGTTTCTCGAATTATTCTAACTATCATTTTTCCTGCTGATCCATCACCGAAAGGATTTGACCAGCTATTCTTTTTCTGGAGCATTGTCTCTGCACACTTCAGAATACTGTCCGGCATTGTCCCGGCCAGTATATTAGCTCCAACCTCCAGTGTTTCCGGCCGCTCCGTATTATCTCTGATAGTAACACACGGTGTCCCTAAAATGCAGGCTTCTTCCTGAACACCCCCGGAATCTGTCAAAATCAACCTGGCATTCTTTTCCAACTGAAGAAAACCGAAGAAATCCAGGGGCTCAACTACGGCAACTCTTTGAGGTTTTAAATTAAATTTATCCATTATATTCCGGGAACGGGGATGAACCGGGTAGATAACAGGAAACTGGAAAGCAGAGTATAAACTGTCCAGGGCCTCTAATATCCGGGCAAACCGGAGATGATCATCGACATTTTCCTGGCGGTGCAGAGTTACCAGAAAATAACTTTCAGGGGTTAAATTCAATGCTTTAAGACTGTCCCCGGCGGAATCGGCTATTTCCAGGTTTTGATAAACGGCATCAACAATCGTGTTTCCGGTAATCGATATTCTATCTTTGGGGATACCTTCACTTATCAGATTGTCCATACCCTGTTTTGTGGGGGCAAAAAGGTAGTCCGAACAGTGGTCCGTAAGGACCCTGTTAATTTCCTCGGGCATCCGTCTATCGTAACTGCGAAGGCCGGCTTCAACGTGGCCGACCCGGATATGAAGTTTGACGGCAGCGATAGCCGAGGCAAAGACGGTATTAGTATCTCCCTGTACCAGAATAATATCCGGCTTTTCCTCAGAAAGGATCTTTTCTACTCCAACTAATATTTTAGCCGTCTGTTCGGCATGCGAGCCGGAACCAACTTCCAGGTTGTACTTTGCAGTCGCGATTTTCAGTTGTTCAAAAAAAACGCGGTCCATGTAATAAGAGTAGTGCTGGCCGGTATGGATAATAAAATAATCATCTTTACACTTCTCCAACTCTCTTATTACCGGTGATAGTTTAATTATTTCCGGGCGTGTTCCTACAATTATGGCTATTTTCATCTACTTAGTTCTTTATAGTTTAAAAAATGTAATCTTTGAATAAAAGCTCCTCAGTAATCCCTGTTTTACCTTGCCGGATTACCATGATTTCGATAAACGAATCTATTTTTACTGTTCCTGAAACCGCTATTGATGTTAATTTATAGTCCTATCGTTAAACATTTAGTCTTGAAAGCTATATTTAAGTTAGTATACACCCTGTCTTATTGAATAGTAAACACGAAAGCCTTTGTCCGGCAGTCCGGTCCGGATACAGGGAGAATAGCACCGGCCGCACAACAGGGAAGAGCCGGAAGTACGGAATACGGCTTGCGGCAGGTAAAAGAAAAGACGATCGCCGGTCGTAAAACTATGACCTGCTAGAAGCCGGGTGCGGTGGCAATGCCGGAGGCGATTAAAACTATGGCGACCAGACCGACCAGACCGGGCAAGAGCAGCGGGCGAAAGCTGTGAAGAGACCTTTCTATA
>JAQULX010000033.1 GCA_028718465.1 Dehalococcoidales bacterium
TTGAATGTAGCCTCGTTGTCTCTCTGCGTCAGGCTGGCTTCGGAAGCAGTGTACCCGGGGGCGATGGCATTGACATTGATGCCGGACCCTCCCAAGGCGCGGGCCAGGGCCTGGGTCAGGGTATATACCGCTCCTTTGCTGCAAGCATAGGGCAAGAAGACCTGGGCGGCCGGCACCCGGGCTACATTAGAGGCGATATTGATAATCTTGCCGCTCTTCTGTTTTACCATCAGCGGCACAACTGCTTTACAGCACAGCCAGGAGCCCTTGACGTTGACCGAGAAAATCCGGTCCCAGTCTTCCGGCTTCCACTGGTCCCAGGGGGTGATATTGAGACCATACCAGATAGCGGCGTTGTTGACCAGGATATCGGCTTTACCGTATAGCTGGACCACTTTTTCCGCCATAGCCTGTGTGGCTTTCTCATCGGATACATCAGTCAGAATTGCCGCAGCTTCTCCGCCTTTGGCTTTAATTTCTTTGACGGTTTCTTCTGCTCTTTCCAGACTGATATCAGGGATAAATATCCTGGCCCCTTCCTCCGCAAACCGCAAAGCGAAAGCCTTACCGATGCCACGACCAGCTCCAGTAATGATGGCAACCTTGTCTTTTAATACCGGCGACATGTCTCCCTCCTTAATCACTTTTCACTTTGGGCAAATCCCTGTTAGATTACCAGTATAACATAATCATACCCGAATTTTATGCAAACCTGGCAACACGTCGACGTTTCGGTATTCTATTTTCTTCCCTGACGGGGCCGGGGCGACAAAAACAAAGATAATATTACAGCAATAACCGATAGTCCGATTATTAAGAGAAAAGCTATTCTGTATTGCCCGGTCACATCAAAGATATAACCTGATAGAATAGGACTGAGCGTTCCTCCCAATAAAGCAACAAACATGATAGCTCCGACCAGGACGCCGTGTGATCCCAGCCCGAACAGATCTGCTACCATAAGCGATCGCAGTGAGCCAACTCCACCCCAGGCGAATCCAAAAATAATAGCAAACAAGCATAATAACCAGAACACGTCGGATATTAACAGTAATATCGAACCAACTACCATGATTGCCAGGCCCAATACCAGAGATTTCCGACCGCCAATCCTGTCATTGACGCCCCCCAGGACAAAGCTGCCCGCGACATTAGCACCGTTGGAGATTGTTAAAATTGAAGCCGCCAGGATTGCCGAGATATCCAGATCGGTAGCATGTGGAACGATATGGACCTGGACCACTGATAAGGAAAAGTGGAAGCAAAAATAGATAAAGGCCAGGCACCAGAACGGCCAACTGCCGAGGATTTCCTTAAGGCTTTTACTTTTAACCGGGATCTGACTTTCGGATTTGGGTTCTTTCTGTTTCGGGAGCAGCCTTTCCTTGCCGGCGCGAAACATGAAAAAAGCGGCCACACCAATGATTACCAGACAGAGTCCTCCGATGGCAGCAAAAGAAATTTGCCAGCTATAGCTCTCAATGAGCCAGGTGGCCAAATAGGGAGAGAAGACTGAACTGAAAGCTGCCCCCGATAAAGCGATGCCGGTCATGCGGCCGCGTTGTCTGCTGAACCATCTGGTCACTATCGAACTGGCCGGAACGATATTCGCCAGTCCTAAGCCTATCAGGATGCCGTAATAAAGATAAAGCTGCCACAGACTGTCCATTTGTGAGAGTAAAAGATAGGATGCCCCTGACATAATTCCGCAAATAGTGATCAATATTCGCGGACTGAACCGGTCGCTCAACTTGCCGGCAGCAACACCTGCCAGACCGCTAACAATGACGGATATAGAAAAGGCGCCTGAAGTTTCTGCCCGCGTCCAGCCAAAATCGGCTGAAACCGGCTTGAAGAATACGCCGAAACTGGTGACCACAAGACCTACATTTAGGGTAGAAAGAAAGATACCGATAACCAGGTTGTATCTCTTGGCTAACAGACTTTCCCGTTCCGCAGGAGAAATGGAATTCTCAGTATTCACTTTAAAAGTATATATCCTGGAGTATACTCAAAGTCAAGAGGCTTTCGTTCCCCGGCTTGAGTTTAACCCGCTTGAACACCATATCTGTATTCAAAAGCTGTAATCATGAGGTTGAATTTTCTGTTGATATATCCGATAATTATCACATTAAGACTATCTTAGTATTGGAATAATTTTTCGACAGATTTTGGACTACTCTGGTCTCCCGGTAAAGGGAATATCAGCCTGGTAACTGAGAATACCGGAGTGGTTGGGAAGGGGGAGGAAAAATGAACAGGATTGGAATAGTCAGCGCAGTCCGGACGCCTATCGGAAACTTTGGCGGCAGTCTCAGAACCGTTCCTGCCTACGACCTGGCCGCACTGGTCCTGAATGAGGTTATCAAGAGGGCCGGTATTGCCCCGGAAACAGTCGATATGGTTGTCATGGGACAGAATTATCAGAGCGGCGAGTATGTCAACATCGCGCGAATGGGATTGCTGCTGGCCGGCTGGCCGGTAGAAATCCCCGGCATGACTATTGACAGGCGCTGCCCCTCAGGAGCCGACGCGATTTGCCTGGGAACGATGATGATTCAGTCCGGCAATGGTGAAACTATCGTCGCCGGCGGTGTGGAAAGCATGAGCACAGTCGAATTTTATTTAAAAGGAGACATGCGCTGGTCGATGGGCGGCACGGATGATATGCCTCGCGGGCACGGCAGCCTGTCTACCTGGAGCACTCCGCTGTATGACCGGATTCTTCGCGCCAGGAGCATGTCCCAGCCGATCAGCCGTTTTGGGATCGTTACCAATATGATGGTCTGGGCGGAAGCTGCTGCCAGAGAGTATAAGCTGAGCCGCGAGGAAGTGGATAAATGGGCGCTGAGAAGCCATCTGCGAGCTATTGCGGCAACTATGGAAGGCCGGTTTACCCGGGAAATAGTCCCGGTGCCCGTGCCGCAACCTAAAGGCCCGCCCGTAATATTTAAAAATGACGAGCATCCGCGTTCCGATTCCACGCCTGAAATCCTGGCCAGGCTGAAGCCACTGATGGACGGCATCTGCACGGCAGCCAATTCTTCCAGTGAAAATGACGGCGCAGCGGCAGTGGTGCTTATGCCGGAAGGAAAAATTCAAAGCCTGGGATTAAAACCCCTGGCTTTTGTGAAAGCTTTCGCCTTTATGGGGACTGATCCTTGCCTGGCCTATAAAGTTACTCCTTCAGCGGTCAGGGCAGTCTTGAACAAGACCGGTATGAAGATAGAAGATATCGACCTGATAGAAATCCATGAGGCTTTTGCGGCACAAACTCTGGCCAATTTCCGCGAGCTGGGAATTACCGAAAAAGATTACGACCGGATAAATGTCAACGGATCCTGCGTTGCTCTGGGCCATCCTCTGGGCGCCACCGGGGCCAGGATCGTCACCACTCTGGTTTATGAAATGGAACGCCGGGATGCCCAACACGGTCTCATCGCCATCTGTGGTGGTGGGGGGATGGGTGTCGCCATGATCCTGGAAAGGTAGTTACGGAAAAATCCCGGCTTCTAAAGTCCACATATTCTGGTGGCTTGCCGGAGATGTTTATTCGCTAATTCCGGATTATAAGGCGCTCTTCGCGTCATGCAGGGCTCCTTTGAGCACAACTGGCAGCTTTCAAACTCAATGTCCGCATGATAGAAGATGCCGGTCCGGGAATATGCGGGTATCAGTGAATTATCTTCGGTCAGCCTGACGCCGATCGGCTTTTCTACATTTCCCAACAAAGAGAACAGCAGTTTGCGATGGTCGGACGGCCAGGCTTGCATCTCGCCCGGGTCCAGGATGAAGATAAAGTCCAGGGCATACTTACAGCTTAAATAGTCCTGAAGGCGGCTGACGGCTGCTGTCAGGGTCATCTCTTTAATCAGCTTGAGGCAGTAAATCAGGCTATCATCAGCACCGGAGACTTGCAGGGAGTCGAGTTCTTTCCCGCAGGTAGCAATATAAGGAAAGACCCGGTCGGCCCTGTCCAGATTGATCCGGAGAAGATGACTAACAAACTCAGTTCCATCTATCTCAACAGAATTACCGGTCTTTCCGGTTATAAAGCTCTCCCGGTATAGGGCTCTCGGTCGGGCTACCTTGCTTGCGGTATCAGCTAATTCCCTGACAGAGGACTCGTCCAATTTACTCCCGCCATGAAGTTCCAACCGGACCATTATTTTCGCAATGTCCAAGTTTAAGGGAATGTTGTCGATTAGTTCTACAGCTTGAGCTTTTTCAATCATTCCTGCACGTTGCCTCAATTTCTGCTTTTTCTATCATTATATATGCTGGAGGTCGTCTGTTGTTAAGGGATCATGTTGCCGATTACAAGTGAGGATTTTCCCTGCTTTTAAATGGAATTATTATTTTGCCAGCATAGCTGTCAAGCATTGCTGTTAGAATTATTGATAAGACCGGGAGCAGGGTATTATGTCATAATAGTCTTAAAGGAATATTATTTCGAGGGTGATAGATGACATTTCAGAGAGACCAGGTGTGGCAGAATCTGGAACGAATGTACCGCTCCAGTATTGCCTGTAAGTATGCCCGCTATGCTCTGGGCTTAGACTATCAAAGACTGCCGGAAGAAGTAATCCATCAGGCCAAGTGTTGTTTACTGGACGCACTGGGCTGTGCTATCGGAGGGTATATTTCTCCGGGCAGACCGATGGTGGAAGAGGCAGTCAGGGAGATCGGGGGAAAAGAAGAAGCTACGGTTATAGGATCGGGCTGGCGAACTACTGCTCTCAATGCTACCCTGGTCAATAGTTTTCTGGTCCGTTTTCTGGAATATAATGATATGGGAGGCGGCGGCCATAATAGTGATGCCATCGCTTCCATCCTGGCTGTAGCCGAGCGGGAGAAAGCCACCGGGAAGCAATTATTGACTTCTATCGTTATCTCTTACGAACTGGGAGCTCGTTTCAGTGATGCCCAGGGCGGCCATACCTCCTATGAGGGCAAGGGTTGGACTATTGATATCCGGGGCGGAGTCACAATGCCGCCGGCCCTGGGCAAGATGATGGGGTTAACAGAAAGGCAGATAGCCAACGCTATCGGGATTTGTGCCTCGCATGCTCTGCCCCTGGGGATCCTGGATACCAATCGGGAAGAGAATACCATGAGCAAGAACCTTCGCTTCGGGTGGGTCTGTCATGACGCCATTCTGGCCTGCTTACTGGCCAGGCAGGGATTTACCGGCCCGGTCCGCATCCTGGAGGGAGAAGACGGCCTTCAGGAAGTTATCATGAAGGGGACCATGGACCTGGAGAAGGCGGTGGATTTCAGCGGCTGGAGGATACTCGACACCCGCTACAAGAATCTGTGCGCCAATGGAACCTCTTTTGGGCATATATCGGCCACTTTATCGATCGTAAAAGAAAACGATCTCAGACCGGAAGATATTGCTTCGGTGCGGATCCGAACCGGTCTTCGCGAAAGCCGCCATACCGGGTCGCTGGTGAGAAAATATCCCCGCAACGCTGAGAATGCCAACCACAGCGCATATTATGCCAGCGCGATTGCGATCAAAGAACGCCACTTCGGACCAGGTTCGATAGAGCCGGAAAAGCTGAACGACCCCATTGTGCTGGACCTGATTGAGAAAATCACTGTCGAAGCAGAACCTGATCTGTCCGAACATAGTTCTCAGGGAATTTCAGAAATTGTTACCAGAGACGGGCGGCGATTTGAAAAGCGGGTGGATGTGCCCCATGGTTTTGCTGATGACCCTCTAACGGATGAAGAACTGGAAAACAAATTCAAGGACATGGCCTTAAAATATATGTCTATGGAACAGGTCAACCAATTAATCCGGACCATCTGGAACATTGACAGGGAGAAGGACCTGAATCGATTAATGCCGTTAATGATAATAAATGCCTGAAACAGGACAGGAAAGGAGAGCGGGTTATGAAAAAGGAAGCGATAGTCCTCATGGGGGTAGGCGATGTCTTGATTGACCGTGAAAAACCGGAAACGATTTTTAAACAGGTTGCTCCGCTAATCCGTTCGGCAGATATTGCCTATGCCAATTGCGAACAAGCATTATCCGATAAAGGAACCCCTAACCCGATTCAGGCAGCCCATCACGATTCACGCAACCTGGATGCCTTTCTCTCAGCCGGATTCGACGTTATTTCTCTGGCTAACAATCATTCTCTGGATTGGGGAAGGGAAGCCTTAACTGATACTTTTGCCCGACTGAAAGCCGCTAATTTGCCTTTCGTGGGGGCAGGGAACAATATTATCGAAGCTCATCAGCCGGTTATTCTGGAACGCAAAGGAACCAAAGTCGGTTTCCTGGGATATTCCAGTGTGCATTTACCGGGTTATGAAGCCGGTGAGGATAAACCGGGTGTAGCTCAAATCAGAGTCTGGACCGTTTATGACAAGGTTGACTATCAGCCTGCTACCCCACCTCGTGTTGTAACCATACCTCATAAAGACGATATGAATGCCATGATTGCAGATATCAGGAAATTAAAGGAACGTGTGGATGTTGTTGTTCTCTGCATGCATTGGGGATTGCATCTTGTTCCCCGCGTGATACCGGATTATTGCTTTGATATCAGCCATACGGCCATCGATGTCGGAGCGGACCTCATTCTGGGGACTCACGCGCATATCCTGAAAGGTGTGGAGATGTACAAAGGCAAGGCCATATTCTATTCCACGGGAGAATTCGCCCTGGAGTTAGGAGCTCATATGCGAGACCACGCTCATGTCAAGGAAATGGATGAGATTCACGGGACCGCTTACCTGGACAAGCGAAAATACAGCATGATTGTCAGGGCCGTTATTGAAGACGGCAAGATCAAACAGGTATCCTACCTGCCCTGCCATGTCAACAAGTATTTTGAACCTGAAATCAAGACCAGAAATGAACCTCTGGGACAGGACATCTACAGCTACGTTATGGATATTTCTCAAAGCGAGCGCCTGAATTCTCAGTTTGCCTGGGATGGGGACGAAGTAGTGATTTCACAGCAAAAATAGCTACTTCGATAAGTGGATTTGGGATATTTTTGCCTCAGGCTATCTTTTTGCAAGTAGCTGAAACCAACGATTGACAGATTTTTTAATTGGTGATATAGTTTTGTTCTGTAATACCTAGAATCTCTAGGTATTTTAAGTATATAATAAGTACTGTAAGCATCTCCGTTATTTGTCATTAAGGAAGAAGCGGCAAATGCCGGAACGGAATAGAGAAGGGTTCCCGGAGGAAAAGGCTGTGGAAGAAATGTTATACGATGGTCAAACCCTGAAACAGGCTTTTAAATCGGCCGAAATAGCTCTGGAAAAACGTATCGAAGAAATCAATGCCCTGAATGTGTTTCCGGTCCCGGATGGTGATACCGGCATCAATATGTATCTGACGCTTCAATCGGCAAATGAAGCTGTGAAAGACCTGGAATCTATTTCGGCGGCGGAGGTTTCATCGAAAGCCGCCATGGGCGCTCTCCTGGGCGCACGCGGCAATTCGGGCGTTATTTTCTCCCAGATTATGCGCGGTCTGTCAAGGGGACTGGCATCCAAAGAGAAATTTTCCGCCACCGACTTTGCTGAAGCCCTGCGCAATGCTTCGGATACTGCCTATAAAGCGCTGACAGAGCCGGTTGAGGGGACCATCCTGACAGTTGTCCGGGAAGCCGCTGAAAAAGCAATGCAGCAGACACGGGAAGGCGCTGATCTTCGGCAGACCATGACCGCCATTACTTCGCAGGCTAATGATACAGTTACCAGAACTCCGGAAATGCTGCCGGCCTTAAAAGATGCCGGCGTAGTGGACGCCGGAGGCAAAGGACTCTTTTATTTCTTCCTGGGCATGCGTGACTTCATTACCCGCAATATGAACCCCATAGAGGGATATAAAGCCGTCCGGAGAAAAGCTGATAGGGCTAATGAGGCAGCGGAGACCGTTTACGGATATGACCTCCAATTCCTGATTGAGGGAAATAACTTGCCGGTCGAGGAAATTCGGGAAAAATTAACAACCATGGGTGAATCGGTCCTGGTTGTTGGCGATGAAAACCTGATCAGGGTGCATATCCATACCAAAGACTCCCAGGCCGTCATGGACTATTGCGCTGCGAGAGGCAGTCTGAGGGATATTATCAACGATAACATGGACGATCAGGTCAAGAGATATCATAACCGCCGTAACGGTGAAAAAAGCCCTGGTAAAGCTCGCAGCCAGGGTGACAGAGCCATCCGCGACAGCCAGTTAAAATCCACCATGACGACCTGAGGCAATCTTCTACCAGCTGCAAATCCAATCACTGCCAGATATTATTGCCTCATTTAAAATTAGAACTTACTTAAGCCGGAACATGAGCCATTAATTCACTCACAGCCCCGCCGCGTCGATAATCTCCGGGACTTTCTTTTCCCAGCCGATTGCCATAATGTGGACTCCCTGGCACATCCCCTTCAACTGTTTTATCAGGTCGGCGCACATCTCGATACCGGTGCGGGTCTTATCCTCCGCTTTTGATATCTTGTCGATCATGGCCTGAGGCACACAGATGCCTGCCACGCTCTTGTTCATGAACTTGGCCATTCCGGCTGATTTCAGGGGTATTACGCCGGCCAGGACCGGAATCCTGTACTGCTCTACCCGCTTCATGAACCGGCTGAAGGCTTCCGGATCATAGACAGCCTGGGTTTGAAAGAACCTGGCCCCGGCGGCGATCTTCTTTTCCATCTTCATAATCTGAAGCTCATAAGATGCCTCTGTATCCGCCCCGGGATTGACGACCGCTCCGGCAAAAAAATCAGGCTTGCCTTTCAGTTCGTTTCCCATCATATCTTTACCGGCGTTCAGCCCGCTGATCACGGAGAGCAGGGAGACCGAGTCCAGGTCGTAGACCGGTTTGGCCTGCGGATGGTCTCCGGAGGACGGCAGATCGCCCGTCAAAGCCACGCAGTTCTCCACTCCCAGGACTGAAGCGCTTAAAAGGTCGGACTGTAAAGCGATGCGGTTTCTGTCCCGGCAGGTCAGTTGAAAAATGGGTTCCATATCCCAGCCCTTCAGCAAATGACAGACCGCCAGCGAGCCCAGTCTCATTACCGAGCTTTGCTGGTCGGTAACATTAAGGGCATCCACTTTTGCTTTGAGCAGTTTGGAGATCTCCTCCAACTCTGTGATATCCGTCCCTTTCAGCGGGCCGGCTTCGGCTGTGACGACGAATTTACCGGATTCAAAAGCCTGTTTGAGCTTGCTATTGGGCACGTTTGTCCTCCATCTTCGGTTTCAGATAGACTTCATTGATATGGCGTCCCGGATGGGCCTGCTTGCTATAGTCTTTGGCAGTGGCCGGAGCCCGCAGGCTGTCCAGCCGGTCCTGTCTTTTCAATCGGTTATAGATCAACACCCAGGCGCAGTCCTTTTCCTGGCTGGCTTCGCATTTGCCGTTCTTACTGCCGCCGCAGGGACCATTGACCAGGCCCTTGGCGCAAATAGTCATGGGACAGATTCCGCCGTAATCGCCCACGATGCAGTTGCCGCAGGCGCGGCAGCGTTCCGCCCAATTCCCCTCCGCCTCCGTAACCCCGATAAAGCGGGTATTCAGGGCTGGGTAGACCCGGATGGGTTCCAGCACTTCGGAAGTGAACTGTACACCGGCCCCGCAGGCCATGGAGAGGATGGCGTCATATTCTTTAGCCTTGTCCTTGATAGAATCGAAAAACTCCCGGTCGCACTGACGCTCGATAGTGGCTTCGTCGATCTTCATCTCCAGTCCGTCCAACCGGCTTTTCATACGAAGCTCGCTGGCCAGAAGGCCGACCTCCTTTTCCCCGCCGGACTGGCAAACGGCGACGCAGGTGCCGCAGCCGAGGACCAGCAGGCTCTTGAAGCCTTTGACGCTGTCCCAGATCTGCTCGAAAGTCTTTCTTTCGCCAACTATCATTTAACTTCACCTCTGTTTTTCTTAAGGGGATTGGGTCCCAATTTTCGCGCCCTCTCGGTCATTTCATCAGCCGCTTTGGCAAAAAGAACGGAGTTGGAGGCGCTGATATTGTACATTTCCACTCGCTCAGGCTCTATTCCCACTTCCTGCAAAAGCTTTTTGGCCTGGGCTACTTTCATTTTGGCCCTCAGGTTGCCTTCCTGGAAATGACAGCTTCCTTCTTCGCACCCGGCGACGTAGACCGCATCTGCGCCGTCTTCAATAGCTTTTAGCAGGTGCAGTGTATCTACCTTGCCGGTGCACATGATGCGCACGATGCGTATGTTCGGTGAATATTCAAGGCGCATGGAGCCCGCCAGGTCGGCGGCCGAATAAGCGCAGTAATGGCAGCAGAAAGCAACGACTTTGGGCTCGAAAACATCATTTTCCATAGTTATTTCTTCTCCGGAACGGCTTCCGCCAGGGCATGGATCTTGGCCATGATCTGTTCGTCGGAATAGTTCTGTAAAGTAATCGCCTTGCGCGGGCTAACGCTGGCGCAGATACCGCATCCCTGACAACCTGCCGGTTCTATATAAGCCTTCCCTTCCTCGTTAATGTGCGGCACATCATAGGGGCAGGAGCGGACACAGGTGAGGCAGGCAGCGCATTTTTCCGGATCGACTACCGAAACCATCCCACCCACCATCAAATAAGGCTGGGAAAGCACGGTCAAAGCCCGCGAGACCGCCCCTCTGGCCTGGATGATGGACTCCGACATGGTCTTGGGAGAGTGGGCCAGTCCGCAGAGATACATACCTTCGTTCACCAGGTCCAGCGGTCTCAGCTTCATATGAGCTTCCATGATGAATTTTTCCTGGGTCAGCGGCAGTTTCAGTTTGCTGGCGAATTCCTCAGCGTCCGGCTGCGGCCGGATAGCGGCGCTCAGGACCAGCATGTCCGGTTTTAGAGTGATTTCCCGGCCCAGGGCTTTGTCCGTCACTTTCACCTGAAGGCTGCCGTTTTCCAGTGAAACCACCGGCTTTTTCGCAGAATCAAAATGGATGAAGGTAACGCCCATTTCGCGTGCCCGGCGGTACTGCAACTCATGAAGACCATAGCTGCGGATATCGCGGTAAAGTATTGAAATATCGATATCCGGATTCGCTTCTTTCAGCTTGATCGCATTATTGATTGCCTGGGTACAGCAGACCCGGGAGCAATACAGGTGCTCCGGTTCGCGGGACCCCACGCATTGAATCATAGTCAGCGACCGCAATCCTTTTAGGGACGGATCGCCGGACGCCAGTTTCTTTTCCATCTCAAGCTGGCTGACGATCTGCGGGGATTGGCCATAAAGATATTCGGCCGGCTGATATTCCACTCCGCCGGTGGCGATGATCACCACGCCGTGTTTAATGGTCTCACAGTTCCCGTCCTCTGTGGCAACCTCGGTAACATAATTCCCCAGGAATCCGGACATTTTTTGTACGGCAGCGCTTTTATAAATCTTGATTCGCGGATCGGACTCTACCTGCTTAACCAGACCGGCCAGCAGCGCCTGGGGATCTTCGTTCCCTCCGGTAAAGTAAATCCTTCTTAAATTGCCGCCCAGTTCCTTTTCTCTTTCGATCAGAACGGCCTCGAATCCCTGGGCAGCGACAGCCCGGGCTGCCGTCAGGCCGGCCAGCCCTCCTCCGATGATTAGCGCCCGGCGGGTAATTTCAGCCTGCTGCTGGTGCAGGGGCAGCAGGGTAACAGCGCGGGCGACCGCCATGCGCACCAGGTCCTTGGCCTTGGAAGTAGACTGCGGCATATGGGTAGCATGGACCCATGAGCATTGATCGCGGATATTGGCCATCTCAAACAGGTATTTATTGAGGCCGCCCTCGCGGATGGTATCCTGGAACAAAGGTTCATGGGTGCGCGGGCTGCATGAAGCTACGACCACCCGGTTCAGGTTTTTCTCACGAATGGCCTTGATGACTTTTTCCTGGGTGTCGGTGGAGCAGGTATAGAGGTTTTCTTCGGCATGCGCCACGTGAGGAATGGTCCGGGCGTATTCAACTACCGCCGGAACATCCACCACCCTGGCGATATTGCTGCCGCAGCGGCAGATAAATACCCCCACCCGTGGTTCCTCTCCATCCGTTTCAATCTCGGGTGGATAGACTTTTTCAGTGACCAGGGAGCCGCGCTCTTCGTGTACCATCTCTCCGGCCAGACAGGCCGCTCCGCTGGCGCTCATGACCGATTCCGGGATGTCGATGGGAGCGGTGAAAGCCCCGGCGACATAGACTCCGGGACGGGATGTCAGGTTAGGCTGCATCTCGTCCGCCGCGCAGAAGCCGAACCGGTCGAGTTGTATCCCGACCGTCCGGGCCAGTTCAGCAGTGCCTTCCGCCGGGACCAACCCGACGGAGAGTACTACCATATCGAACTCCTCCTGGACCTTTTTACCTTCACTATCGGTGTAGTCCAGAAGCAGGTTGCGGCTCTTCTGAAGTTCCTTCACCATAGAAGGGATGCTATTTACATAACGTATACCGAATTTATCTTTGGCTGATTCATAATATCTTTCGAACCCTTTGCCGAAAGCCCGGATGTCATTATAGAAAATGGTCGGCTGGATGGCGCTCTCGTGTTCTCTGGCGATAATGGCTTCCTTGGTGGCGTACATGCAGCATACGGAAGAGCAGTAGTCCCGCCCGCAGCTCTTGTCGCGGGAACCGACGCATTGAATCCAGGCTATTTTTACCGGATGCCGTCCGTCTGAAGGCCGCTTTACCTGTCCCTGGTAAGGACCGGAGGCGGAAAGAACCCGCTCGAACTCCAGGCTGGTCACCACGTTAGGCATGCGGCCGTAGCCATACTCTTCCTTGATTCCGGCATCAAAGGGGTCGAATCCGGGCGCCAGTACCACTGAGCCGACCGCAATTTCTACCTCTTCAGCTTTCTGGGTATGGTCGATAGCTTTGGCCTGGCAGACTGCCACGCATTGCAGGCACTCACTGCACAGCCCGCAATTCAAACAGCGGTCAGCCTCTCTCTGGGCCTGTTCTTCCGTATAAGCTATAGCGACTTCATCAAAGCTGGACAACCGTTTCTCCAGTGCTATTTTCTCCTGCGGCACCCGCCGCTGGCGGGCATGTTTCCCTTCCGGGACGGGTGCGGGCTCTTCTTTAGGTTTCACCCGGTCTTTTTTCATGTCCAGCCCATTGAGATAGCGCTCAATCGAGATAGCCGCTTCGTGGCCCTGGGCGATTGCTTCTACTGCTGATTTAGGCCCGCTGACGGTGTCGCCGCCGGCGAATATGCCTTCCTCGTCAGTAGCCAGTGTTACCGGATCGACAATTATCAATCCGCCCCGGGTGGTCTTGACCCCGGTGTCCGGCGGCAGTACCGCCAAATCGGTAGCCTGACCGATAGCTATAATAACGGCGTCGCAATCAATTCTGGTGGTAATTTCGGGATTGTAGGCGGGATTAAATTTGTGGTCCTGATCAAAGACGGAGGTGCATTTCATAAATTCTATCGCCGTCACCCGTCCGTCCCGGCCGATGATCTCTTTCGGTCCCCAGGAATTGTGGACGCGGACCCCTTCTTCCTCGGCCTCTTCTATCTCCCAGGTATGGGCAGGCATCTCAGGTCGGGATTCCAGGCAGACAGCTTCGACTTCGGCTGCCCCCAGCCTGCGAGCGGTCCTGGCCGCATCCATGGCGACATTGCCCCCGCCGACCACCACCACTTTCTTCCCCGGCGCAATTTCCTTGCCCGAGTTGACTTCTCTCAAAAAGTCCAGG
>JAQULX010000034.1 GCA_028718465.1 Dehalococcoidales bacterium
TTTGACAATGGTCCGCATCCTCTTCATCCGTTTCTTCCTTTCATCTTCCGGCATCTCGAGCGCGTCTTTTATTGCTTCTGCAAAATGGTCGGTGGCATAAGGGTTTACCAGCAGCGCATCGGTCAGCTCTCTGGAAGAGCCGGTAAAGGGACTTAAAATCAATACCCCGTCCTCATCATAACGGCTGGCGACATATTCCTTGGCCACCAGGTTCATTCCGTCGTGCAGGGAACTGACAATACAGAATTGCGCCATGCGCCTCAAGGCCAGCAGGGTTAGCTGGGACAGGTTTTCCCTCCAGAGAATGACCGGTTTCCACCATTCGGAGCCGTATTTCCAGTTGATCTCTTCCATGAGGTTTTCGATATCTTTGTTCAGTGATTTATAGGCGTCTATATGAATCCGGCTGGATACTCCGGCCTGGATAAAGACCATTTTCCGCAAATACTGCGGGTTTTTTTCAAAAAACCGGTCGATCGCTCTTAGCCGGTCCGGTATTCCTTTGGTATAATCAAATCTCTCGATGCCGATCCCGATAATCTCATCCCGCAATCCCAGTTTATTCCTGACCCGGGCAACCTCATTGGCCACCTCTTGACTCTGAGCTTCCTGGGAGAATTCCTCAAAATCTACGCTGATAGGGAAAGGCCGGACCGCGGTCCGGTGGCCTTTGTAAACCACCTCGAATTTCTCAAAATCGACACGTGCTTCAAGAGACCTGTTGATGGTATCCATGAAATTGTTGCAGTGATAGCGGATATGAAAACCAAGGAGGTCGTTACTCAGAAGCCCATCCAGGATTTCATCCTGCCAGGGGCAGATCCGGAAAGCCTCCGGGTTGGGCCAGGGAATATGCCAGAATTGAGCGGTAATAATATTACCATTTTGATTTTTTATCATTTTGGCTAAAAGCGCCAGTTGATAGTCCTGAATAAATACGAAGGCTTTTTTATCGCCCACTTCTTCCAGGACGTTTTTAGCAAAAATCTCGTTTACTTTTTTGTAGGTATTCCAGTTCGACTCACGGAATACCGGTCGGTTATAGACGATATGGCACAAAGGCCATAAAGCTTCATTTGCGAAGCCGTAATAATAGCCGTCCTCTTCTTCTTTGGACAACCACACCCGCTTGAGCGAATATTTCTCCTCTCCGGGCGGTACACTCACTTTGCTCGCCGGGTCTACCACTACCTTATCGGCATCGCCGCTGCCGTGAGCCATCCAGGTCCCTCCGCAGGCTTGCATTACCGGATCCAGAGCTACGGTCAGCCCGCTGGCGGGTATCGACCACTTGATCTCATTTCCGGTGAAAGTATGAATATAAGGTTCGCGGTTAGATACCACGATAAAAAGATAATCTTTTAACTGGTGATGTACGAGTTCACACAAACTTTCCTTTGTCCACATACACAACTCCCTAAGCTTGACTAGCCAGCTAATGCCGGCCTGTAATCTTTATTCGTATACGCTAATCCTGGATTTTTCTCTTATTGAGGACGAGTCCGGATAATCAGTCCGGAAAAATGATTTGGAAGCAGAAATTGTCCTGAAATGGGTTACTCAGGATCGATTATCTTGTCAGGCGTTATAATCGAGAGCCCTGGAGCAATGAGAAAAAGGTTTTCAAATCGAAACAGGAAGTTCTGGTTTTCAATTTAACTCCTTTCGCTGATAAAATCCCTTTCTTATCATGATACTCGAAATCATACGATTTCGTCAGGATAATCGGAAAATCATCAGGGTTTTCACTGCTTGGCGATCCATCCCTGACCGAAGAATAATAAAAGAATAACCAGCAGACACAATCTGTTTAAGGCCTGTAAGATAGGCTGTCGCAAGCCATGTTTAATCCCGGCCCCGCATTACCCGGTTATGTTAATGATATACTATTCTACACCAAAGACAGGATGTTTGTCCATAACGATCAGCCTGACATGATGAATCTCCTGTCATATCAGAGAAAGGACTATTCTCTCACTACCTTTGGGAGAATTTACCCGATTGCATTGACAGGTCTGTCAGACTATAATATTAGCTTATGGCGTTTATAATGCCAGTACTGACAGAGGGGAACTTTAACGATTGAGAGATTTGCATGGAAGAGCATAGCAGCTCGTTTGCAGAAGAACATAGCGGCTCGACATTTGTAGAACACGATAGATCAACAAAAAAAGAGCCTGGCAGTCTGGCGATAAAAGAACAAATTAGTTCGCCGACAGAAAAAGCAGACAGGTTGATCTTCAGAGTACCCGCTTACAGAGCCTTAAGGCTGCCTCTTAAACTGATACCCAGGCCGAAAAATCCCCTCTCAACCTATATCCTGATGATGTACAGCTTCGCAGGCCTGATAGTACTCGGAACTCTTTTATTGATCCTGCCGTTCTCCAGCGCCTCCGGAAGCTTTACCTCTCCCATCGATGCCCTTTTCTCAGCAACTTCAGCTACATGTGTGACCGGGTTAGAGGTAGTAGATACCGGAACTCACTGGAGCCTCTTCGGCCAGGCGGTGCTTATGGTCCTTTTTCAAATCGGCGGTCTGGGCTTCATCGTCGGCGCTACCCTTCTCCTGATAGCTATGAGCGGCCGGTTTGGACTCAAGGAAAGGCTGATGATCACCGAGACTATGGGCATGGACCATCTTGGAGGATCGCTAGGCATCGTGGTCAGTATCGTCACTTTTTCTTTAATACTGGAAAGCGCCGGCGCTGTAATATTTTACTTCCACTGGGTATCTGAAGGAGGCATAGAAATGCCCCTTTTCACCGCCTTTTTTCATGCCTTCTCCGCCTTTAATAATTGCGGTTTGGATATTTTTAATGACCCGCAAAGCCTCACAATGTTCCGGTCCGACGCCGTAACCATGTTGACTACTGCCGTCCTCATCATTTTCGGCAGCGCCGGCTTCGTCGTAGTGGCGGACCTGATTCAGAACCGGAGCTTTGTCAGACTTTCTCTGGATAGTAAAATCGTTCTGGTTACCACCCTGGCGTTGATAGCAATAGCAACCCTGTTTTACTTTGCAGTGGAATACGGCCGGACGGACACCCTGGGCCCCCTGGGTTTTCTCGATAAAGTACTGGTGTCTTTTTTCCACTCGGTCTCACTCAGGACTGCCGGCTTTTCGGCATTCAATGTCGGCAGCATGACTCAAATTTGTCTGTTTTTCACCATGATAATGATGTTTATCGGTGGGGCATCCGCTTCAATGGCCGGCGGGATTAAAGTCAATACGCTGGGCTTACTGGCGATTACTTTTATAAATTTATGCCGGGGGAGAGATAATATAGTTGCTTTCGGACGGCAAATCAGCAAGCAGACCATCTATACGGCGATTGCTCTTCTATTTTCATATACGGCAGTCCTGGGACTACTGGTACTGATATTGTCTTTTACGGAACCATTTCATATCGATAATCTTATTTTTGAAACCCTTTCGGCGCTGGGTACAATCGGTTCGTCCACCGGCATCACATCTCAACTGTCCGCAGCCGGTAAAACGATACTGGTTATCGCCATGTTCGCCGGCCGCCTGGCTCCCCTGGCTTTTATTATTTATCTCACTCACCACCGGCAGCCTGTCGATCTGGAATATCCGCATGAACATGTAAGACTCGGATAGGAGTAAGAATATGAGTAAGCAAGTTGCAGTAATTGGCCTGGGACGGTTTGGGACCAGCCTGGCTATCGCCTTACATGATGCCGGCTACGATGTGCTGGCCATAGACAAATCAACAGAGCTGGTTGATAGTATTGGAGCGCATGTTACTCATGCGGTTCGTACTAATTCTACTAACGAAGCGGCGCTTCAGAAATTAGGGATTGGAGGCTTTGATGTCGCTGTGGTCTCTATCGGTGACGTCCAGGATAGCGTAATGACCACCATTCTTTTAAAGAAAATGGGCGTCCGTTACATTGTAGCCAAGGCGGATAACGATCTGCATGGAGAAATCCTCGCGAGTATCGGGGCAGATAAGGTAATTTTCCCCGAGCGGGATACCGCTATCAGGACTGGTCCGATGTTGACTATGCGCGATGTATCCGATTTTATTCCTCTGGGGAATGGGTCCGGAATCGTTAAAGTTAAAGCCATGCAAAGTATAATCGGCAGAACACTGGAAGGCGTCGGTTTTGACACCAATGACAGAGGCAATGTGGTCGTCCTCATGATCCAGCGCGGCAAGGAGTGCATTGTTAATCCGAACCCACAGGAGGTTATAAGCCACGTGGATGTCCTGATCCTGGCCGGCAACAACATTGATATCGAGAAATTGTTTGAGAAAATTGAGCGGCAAAAAGCTAAATCCCCGAATTGAAGACAGGGCCGGCACCTGTTAAAATGGTTCATGCCTTCGAACGCGAAACCGGTTTAGGAGAGCTTGAATGATTACCAGCTATCAGTCCGCCCGGGTTACCGAGCCCTGCCCCGGGATATTCCGTAGAATTCTGGCCCACAGTCCCCGTATAATGCTCACCGAACACACTCTGGAAAAGAACGCTGTCCTGCCCGAACACAAGCATCCCCACGAGCAACTGGTCTATTTGCTTTCGGGACATCTGATCCTGGAAATGGGCAGGGCCATTCTGGATATCGTCGAGGGTGACAGCCTGGTCGTCCCGCCGGATGTTCCGCACAAAGTGACTGCCATGGAGCAATCAGTCGCCCTGGATGTTTTTACGCCGGCCAGGGAAGACTACCTGTAGCCGGCAGGTACTTTATCGGGCCCGGATAATCCGGGCCGGGGAAGGTTCATTATGCGCGCAGTAATTACAGTAATTGGCAAAGACCGCAAAGGAATTATCGCCGGAGTCAGCACGGAACTGGCCAACGCCGGTATTAATATCCTGGATATTAGCCAGACGACTCTCCAGGAGTACTTCGCCATGATCATGCTGGTAGATATGTCTGACGCCAGAGATGCCTTTCGTGCCGTACAGCGCAGTCTGGAAGAGAAAGGCCGGGAGCTAGGCATGGAAATCAAAATTCAGCGGGAAGATATATTCAACGCCATGCATCAAATATGAAATGTCCGGCAGGCGACGGTTGGTGGAAATTGAATCTGCATTGATGGGAAAGTGAGACCGGGTATGGCAGCAATGATTAATAAGGATAACATCCTCGAGACAATCAGGATGATTCAGGATGAAAACCTGGACATCCGCACTATTACCATGGGCATCAGCCTCCTGGATTGCACTGATCCTGATGGCAACAAAGCCAGGAACAAGATCAGGCAAAAAATTTTACGTTTCGCCGGCAACCTGGTCAAAGTTGGAGAAGATATCGAAGCCGAATACGGCATCCCTATTGTAAACAAGCGTGTCTCGATTACCCCGCTGTGTCTGATCGCCGGGGCTACCGATGAGGAGAGCTATGTTGAATTTGCCAGAACACTCGACAGGACTGCTAAGGATATAGGAGTGGACTTCATCGGCGGCTTCTCAGCCCTGGTACACAAGGGCTTTACCAGGGGCGACCGCGTTCTGCTCGACTCCATACCCGAAGCTCTCGCCGGCACAGATGTGGTCTGCTCTTCGGTAAATGTCGGCACCTCCAGGGCCGGGCTGAATATGGATGTCATCAGCGAGATGGGCGGCATCATCAAACGGACCGCCCGGCTTACCGCTGATAAAAACAGCGTCGGGTGCGCCAGGTTGACTGTCTTTGCCAATGCTGTGGAAGATAACCCATTTATGGCCGGGGCATTCACCGGAATCGGAGAAGGGGAATGCATCATCAACGTCGGTATCAGCGGCCCCGGAGTAATGCGTTCGGCTGTCGAAAAAGCCAGAGGCCAGACTTTCGATGCACTGGCGGACACTATCAAGAGAACGGCTTTCAAGATCACCCGGGTAGGCCAACTGGTTGCCCGTGAAGCCTCCACCCGCCTCGGGGTCTCCTTTGGCATCATAGACCTGTCACTGGCGCCCACCCCCCGGACCGGTGACAGCATTGCCAATATCCTGGAATTGATGGGGCTGGAGTCCTGTGGAACTCATGGCACGACCGCAGCCCTGGCGCTTCTCACTGATTCCGTAAAAAAAGGGGGACTTATGGCTTGCAGCCATGCCGGAGGCCTTTCGGGCGCCTTTATTCCGGTAAGTGAAGATGCCGGTATGATTGAAGCCGTTGAAAGGGGCTCAATTACAATCGATAAACTGGAGGCGATGACCTGCGTGTGCTCGGTAGGTCTGGATATGATAGCCATCCCCGGCGATACTCCCGAAGAGACCATTTCCGCTATTATTGCCGATGAGGCAGTTATCGGCATGGTCAATAACAAGACCACTTCGGTACGCCTGCTGCCTGTTTACGGCAAGGCAGCCGGTGATAAAGTAGAATTTGGCGGCCTTCTGGGAAAAGCCACTATCATGGAAGTGAACAAATTTTCCAGCCGGGACTTTATCCACCGCAAAGGACGGATTCCGGCGCCGGTCCACAGCTTCAGGAATTAAAAAACAGGGCGGGTAAGACAACCCCGCCCTGTATGATTCAATGCTCTTATTTTTCAGCGGCAGCTAACCGCCCGGCCAGTCGTCCGGTCACGTAAGCCAGGCTGTGACTCAATCCCGGGCACATCACCGGATAGTCCTGGGCGAAGCGGTTGCCCACCATGTTTCCAGCGAGATAGATTCCCGGTATAACATTTCTATCAGCATCCAGAGGCTGCAGCTTGATATTGGTATTCATGCCGCCCAGGACTACCAGGAATTCCCTTTTGGATATTCCGGCGTAAAACGGAGGCTTTACCAGCGGGAACAGCCGGTCAGGCCTCTTGGCGTAATCCAGGTCCTTACCCGTTTCGGCTAACTGGTTATACCTCTCGACAGTGGCCATCAGCGTCTTCACCGGCACATCAATCTTTTTTGCCAGATCCTCGATGGTGTTCGCCGATACGGTTTCCTTTTCCATCCTGTCCAGAATCATCTGATTCACCATGAAGGCTTTCCCCAACCCCACCCCCATTCGCGGAAGCTGCTCTTTCCACTGGCTGTCGATTATCTGCCAGCACTTCTTCCCGCGCTGCCGTCCGAGCGAGTTGGAAATGGCATTGGCGCTGACGTCCTCGTTCTCATACCGTTCTCCGTCCAGGTTCACATGGAGAAAAGCTCCGCAGCCCATGGGAATGGTCGTGGCATGGGACATCGGAGCATGCGGTCCCGGTTCGATAACCCCGCCGATGCGCATCAACATCTGGTGGCCGTCTCCTGTATCCAGCGGCTCGGGGGCCACTCTGAGGTCTTCGTTGCGGGTCATATAGATGTTGTTCTCGAGGGCTATCTCTGCCGCTTCAGGACAGTATTTTTGCATCATCCAGGTATTATTACCGTAATCTCCCGTACACATTACCACCGCCCGGCGGGCATTATACCGGACGAACCGGCCGCCTTTATCCAGGGCTATGAGACCGGTAACCCTCCCATTGGCGTTGCGTTCGAGTTGCAGGGCCCGGGTCTGGTAGTGGATATCCACTCCGGCCTGTCGGGCATGTTTTTCAAACACCTTCAAAACTCGGCCGTGGTCCAATGTCCTGTCATTGCCCTGGACTTGCCAGTGAGAGACCGGAAAGTCCGGATAATATTCAGTGCTGTTATCAAACCCTTCCGGACGCGGCCAGAGGTACATCAGCGTCTCGATTCCCTCAGGCTCCGTCAGGTCCATAATCCAGTTCATGATCTCGCCGCTCTGATCGGCCCACATCCGGTAAAACCTCTGGTCGGCCATATTTCCGGAGGCTTTCTGCAAGGCCAGGATGACTTCGTCCTTATCGATCTTGACCCCCAGTTTCTTCTGCAGCCGGCTGTCGATAGCACCGATATGGCCGCCGCTGTATCGGAAAGTGGTGTGCCTGTCGATTTGAATCACTTTGGCTCCGGCGTTAACGGCAGTCAGCGCTGCGGCTTTCCCGGAAGTCCCGGCCCCCACAACCAGGACATCCGTTGTAAAGGTCTCTTTGATTTCGCTTTCCGGAATCGTTTCGATTGGTAGTCTGTAAGTCCACTTGCCCCGGACGTACTTTCCGCTGAAATCAGAAGGACGCCTGGCGTCTACGAACACTTCTCCGCGTGAGAGATCCCCAATTTGCTGATTACTGTTTGACATTCGATTTCTCCCTTTTATCAGTTTTTGCAATATTGGTTTCGAGGATACGCCCTCAATCTCCCAGAATAAACCGTCGATAGAGATAATGTGATGTGATTATAGCATAAAATAAATATTATCACGCAACATGACTTTTTGTACTGGTTGTTCAATCCCGGTTAGCATAAAAAACTTTTCGTTTCCTTGGAAATAACCCGGATGGCACCCTTCCCCTCGCAATGCCGGACATAGCAATTGTCCGGACACATCACAACAGCTAACAACCAACTGGTTAGCCGGCTGGCCTGGCGGCCGCGGTTGTTCCGGCCGCAAAAATCAGCAGGAACCTTTTCAAGTGCTTTGAGAAATATTTATTTTTTGATTATAATTAGTGAACCATGATAGACCAACTAAAACGTCGGTCTATTGGGATTAACTTGAATTGCATTGCTATACTGATCATTATGAAAAAGTACAGATTTTCTGTCCATGACTTGAAGGACATTCAGAACGCCTGGGAGCAGGTCAGAGAGATGGCCCCGTTAGATGTTGAATTCAGGCCGGTCCGCTGTAAGCACTGCAATTCCAACCAGATCTCCAGGTATGGTCGCTATAAGGACGTGCAGTTATGGTGGTGCCAACAGTGTCAGCGCAAATTTACCGGTAACGATGCTTCCCCGGGCATGAAAATATCGTCAGAGCAGATTCAGTCGGCCTTATCTATGTACTTTAAAGGAGTACCTGTGAGTTCCATCCGCAAACAATTAAAAGAGGAATTCGACTATTATCCCTCCGATTCAACTGTGTACCGCTGGGTACGCCAATCTACAGAAAAAGTTTTAGAGGCCACCAGAGACCACCATCCTCGAGTCGGGAATGACTGGATAGCTTATGAGTCGGCGATCCTGATCGGTTTAAAAAACTACTGGGTGTCAGATCTTATCGATGCGGATTCTCATTTCTTGCTGGCCTCAAGGTTATCCGCTAATCGTAAGGTCGAAGATGCCAGAATACTCATTGAATCCGCTATGCAGAAGGCTCACAGAATTCCGGATAAAATAATCACACGGAACGCCTCCAGATACCTGAAAGCAATTGAGCAGGTCATGGGTCTTGATTTTGAGAGAGTAAAAATCATGCGCCCTGACAAAGGTTACGAGATAAAGTTTTTGGTCTACTGGCATAATATTCTAAAAGGGCGGAAACGCATAACACGTAATCTGAAATCCCTGGCATTAGTCAATCTTACTTTACAGGGCTGGATAATAGACTACAACTATTACTCACCGCAAAGATCGCTAAGTGATAAATCTCCGGCCGGTTCAGCCGGACTGGATACCGATCTAAGCTCGATCGTCAGGCATTTATAACGATTTATTACCGGCCACTGCCTGCTCATTTATCCAGTTCATAACTGCTAATCACTACCCCTACCGGGCAATTATTATTTTCAACTAAGTTCGTGAAAGAAGCCCCCTGGAAACGTGTTGACGCTTTTTTAGCATCGATGATATAGTATTGAACATCAATTATGATTGTATCCCGATATCCGATATTTTCACAGATTTAAATGGCGGGCTGGAGGCTTTCAACCGTCGCTTGATTTAACAATAATGAATAATTCCTGACTATCTTATCGAAATCATTATAGACTGCTATTCCGTATTGCTTGAGTATACCTTTAATAAATGAAACAGGAGGGAGTTTATGTCTTTGTTATTCGAGCCGGGACGTATTGGGAAAATGACGGTAAAAAACCGCTTTGTGCGTACTGCCGCAGGTGACGGATGGTGTACCGACAACGGTGAATGCACTCCTGAACTGGTCAAATTTTACAGTGAACTGGCAGACGGTGGTGTCGGCCTCATTACTACAGGTGCAACTTATGTCCTTGAAAAATATAAAGTCGGCCGTTTTATCGGCATGTATGACGACAAGGTGGCTGAAGGTTTTAAAAAGCTAACCAAAGCAGTACATGACTATGATTCCAGGATTATCTGCCAGATCTTTCTCCCTGGCCGGGCTAACTTTTTTGCTGAGTTCGGTCCTTCTCCGGTAACCCTTGAGATGACCGGCGCCCCCTGCCGGGAAATATCGGAAGATGAGATTTATGAATTCATCGATGCTTTCGGACAGGCTGCTCGCAGATGCAAGGAGGCGGGATTTGACGGTATCCAGTTCCATGCAGCACATGGCTACTTATTCCATTCCTTTCTTTCTCCCCATGACAACCTGAGGACAGACAAATGGGGTGGGAGCTTTGAGAACAATATGCGGTTTCTCACGGAATGTTATGGAGCCTGTAGAAAGGCAGCAGGTAATGATTATCCGATTACGATCAAGGTCAGTGTCCAGGACTATCTCGAGGGAGGCTTGACTTTTGATATGGGAAAGCGTTATGCCGCCAGGATGAGCGAGATGGGCTTTGATGCTATCGAGACCAGCGCCGGCGTGAATACCGATCGGCCTTACTACTACATGGCCAAGGGTGACCTGCCGGGTAACGGGGTCATCTTCGGGAAGGATAAGGAACAGACCCGGCAGACATTCAGAAACATTAAGAACTTTGAGGAGGATATCAAATTCGAGGAAGCCTATTTCCGGCCTTTGGCCAAAGAGATCAAAAAGACAGTCAAAATGCCGGTGATATTACCGGGAGGGAACCGGACTGTATCTAATATGGAAGATATTCTGAAGTCCGGAGATGCTGATTTCATCGGATTATGCCGCCCCCTGATTCGCGAACCGGATTTCCCCGATAAGGTCAAGAAATGGGGCTATGAAAAAGCCGGGTGCTTGAACTGCAACCGGTGCTTTACCTCGGGAAAGGGGCCTATGGAACCCAATCGTTGCTATCAGTTATTGTTCCGGCCTGACCGTCTCCAACTTTAAGATAGCGTCAAGCAAGAATAAATTATTGAAGAAGAAGGAGCTAATAAATGAAAATTCCGAGTATATGGGATAGAGAAGTTGATGTAGTCATCTTAGGGTTTGGCGGCGCCGGATCAGTGGCTGCCGTTACCGCTTTCGATCAAGGATCTCAGGTGCTGGTTCTTGAGAAGCAAAGCTTCGGCGGCGGTGATGCCAACACCCTGGCTGGTCCTCCCTTCATCTTGAAAGTTGCCGATAAAGCCAAAGCTCTGGAATATTTAAAATGGTGCACCGGTGGACGGACTGAGGATGAAGTCTTGTTAGCCAATATGGAAGCTCTGAGTGATGTCCCTGACTATATTCATAAATTAAATATCCCTATAAAGAGCGCACCTTACCAGGAAGTACCCTATGGTGAGTATTTTGGTGCTCCGGGTTTTGGCGGGTTAGCTCAGATCATCATGCTGGACAAAGTCGGCGGCGGCCCCGAATTCTTTAATTATCAGGCCAAACTGGCTGAACAGAGAGGAATAGAAGTATTATACAACACTCCTGCTATTCAGCTTATCCAGGATCCGGAGACCGAGGCTATCCTGGGTGTCATTGCCAAGAGTGACGGTAAAGAAATCACCGTCAAAGCCAGACAGGCTACGATTATCGCTACCGGCGGTTTTGCCTTCAATAAAGATATGATCCGGCAGTATATGACTCCGGTGCCGATTTGCTGGATGGGCGATCCGGCTATGACCGGAGATGGCATCAAAATGGCCCAGCAAGCAGGCGCTCAGCTCTGGCATATGGATTCCTGCTGCGGTCCCATGTTCTGGGGCATGGAAGATGAACAGCATCATGTTTACGCTACCTTTGAGTACCTCTTGCCCTTTACCGTTTATGCTAAGAAGGGTTCCGGTTCTTATATCTGGGTTAATAAATATGGTAAGAGATTCGACTACGAGTGTACCAAAGCCTTTGGTTTGAATGATATCCATCGAATGCGGGCTCGCCCTCACTGGTTTGACTTTGATCCACAGGGGACAGCTGAAATGAAAAACATCCCGGCATTCCAGGTCTTCGATGAAAAGGTCAGGGCCGCCGGCGGTGTTTTCTGCCGGATTCTGAACCCCAGGACGCCCAATTGGAGCGAGGGCGCTGTTGAAGAGATCAAGAAAGGCTGGATCGTCAAGGCCGATACTATCGAGGAATTGGCACAGAAGTGCCAGTTTAAAGCCATCGATGGTGTCACCAGAGCCGGCAATATACCTCCGGAGGAGCTTAAGCAGACCATAGAGAGATGGAATGCTTTCGCAAAAGCGGGCAAGGATGAAGATTGGGGCCGGGATGCCGCTCTGACGCCTATCGACACTCCGCCTTATTATGCCTGGGGACCGTTATACCCTGCTTTCACCTCCACCTTCGGAGGTCCTAAGCATGATGGACAACAGAGGGTTCTGGATGCCTTCGGCAACCCTATTCCTCGCCTGTATGCCATTGGTGATTGCGGTTCCTTGAACGCTTTTATGTATGGATTCTGGGGTGGAGCACATATGCTTACATCAGGCTTGATTGCCGGAAAGTGTGCGGTTAAAGAAACACCCTGGGACGGAAAACGGACTCAGCCGGCAGCTAAAGCTAATATAAGAATGACTGGCGGGCAGAACCAGGGATTACCTTCAGCTAATGAGAAAAAATCCAAGGTAGATAAAAAGGCAGGGGCTAACGTAGTTAGTACCGTCTGTAACTTGTGCCCGGTCTCTTGTGAGATGAAAGTGACATTCGATGCTTCCGGTAATGTAGCAAGCCTGACTGGAGATCAATGCGAATCCGGTAAGGTCTTCGTCGAAAATAACAAGGCCGTGTTGTTAGCTAACATCAAATAGTCATATACAATCATCCTGGGAATATGTTGTAACATAATAAGTGAAATAAATTACTATGTACCTATGTTGATCTCTTACACAGGAGCACGAATGATGGCTTATATCATTGGCGATAACTGCATAACCTGTGGTGTCTGTGAGGCTGAATGCCCGGAAGGGGCTATTTACCTGGGGCCAAAGCATTTTCAGGTTGATCCGTCCAAATGTAAGAATTGCGGTAGTTGCACTAATGTTTGCCCTGTTGGTGCTCCTCAACCTGAGGAAGAATCGATTGCTTTATAAATTTTCAGAAAAATAAAAACGGAGAAGGGGTTTTAGCAGAGTCTTCTTTTATAGGGTACACTTCAAGTATGTATACTCAACAGGAAGATCTGGAAAACAGGGTAAAGAGTCTGATAGAGACTTTTCAGACCATCCCTGATCCAAGGAGGAATAACAAAAGCCGGCCTTTACCAGCCATCCTGGCCCTGGTCACGGCCGCCATGCTGAGAGGAGCCAAAAGTCTATATGCCATCTTTCAGTTGGAGGAATTACCCGGAGTGCGGCTGCTGGCAGCTTATACTCCACAGTCCGGTCTGAGGGCAAATGAAAGGACCCTGCTGCAGCGTTTGACCGCT